>NZ_JACETX010000010.1 GCF_014048425.1 Candidatus Liberibacter sp.
CTTCATAACACTTAGAGAATCTATACCTTGATTCTTAATTCTTGATTTTTCCAAGATGCGATTAGCTACTGCACGAGCATCATGTGATATTTCTATATTGCTTATCATACTCCTAATTATCCCCGCTCGTTTTACGTCCTCTTAATCTTTTATAGGTTAAAAAAGTTAAAAAAGTAAGGGGTTGACAATAAAAAAGGACTACCCCATTGGCTTATAGCCTGTCCCACCCCCAAAAAAGGTAAGACCAAATATTAAAAAATATTAAGTAAAATCAATAACTTGATTTTAAAATGGTGCACCCGACAGGATTCGAACCTGTGACCTTTGGAATCGGAATCCAACGCTCTATCCAGCTGAGCTACGGGTGCTTTTTACTGATGTGCTAGCTTCTTTTGACAGAAAAATGAGGTAAAAAACTAGCTTTTATTGCAAGATTACTGTGACAATAGCGACAAGCATTCTAGCCATACAATAAGATCATTTCATACTGAAATATTTACTTTTAAAACGCAAGATGAGAATTTCGAGACGGAATTGTAAAAATGAGATACCACACTCTGCCGAAGACTTTTTTGTCATAAGTCCAATTATTGCAAAAGATGAGGGCATCTGAGTTTTGAATTCATTGTTTATATTACAGTCCTTTAATAAAGGGATTTGAGAGGCGTTCTATGCCTATGCTACTGCTAGGACCGTGTCCGCAGACAAAAGATATGTTATCGCTGAGAGGAAGTATCTTTTCTCTTATTGAGGTCAATAACTGCTCTTGATTTCCGTTTATAATATCTGTCCTGCCGATTGCTCGTCTAAATAAAACGTCCCCTAAATGTGCAAAATTACTTTGAAAATTGACGTAAACAACATGACCTGGGGAATGTCCTGGACAGTGAAGTACTTTGAAAATATGTTTGCCAAACGATACGCTATCGCCGTCTTGCAACCAAAGATCCGACGCAGTATTGCGTGCGTCCATGCAAACCGAGAAAAGTTTGGCTTGTTCTTCAAGTCTTTCCATCAAGGAGGCGTCATGCTTGTGGGGTCCTATAATTTCTAACGATAAATCTTCTTTTAATTGAGCTGCTCCCCCTACATGGTCAATGTGCCCATGGGTAATCCAGATCTGTTTGACACGAAAATTGTGGCATTTAATAACTTCTTTTATCTTTTCAACGTCACCTCCAGGGTCTACAACAACCGCTTCCAAGCTTTCTTCATCAAATAGGAAAGTACAATTCTGTTGAAAAGGAGTAACCCGCAAAATATGAAAAGATAATTTAGACATTAGACAATTCCTTTTTAAATGGATGGATGATAGTTGTGTTAGCGTCTGACTGATGGAAGAAAGTTATGGATCTTTTAAGGTCTTTTTAGGAAATTGTATTTGTTAATATAGTGATGAAATATATTTTTAAGCAAAACTGATATGAGAAAATAATTTTCATCAAAGTTTTGCTTTATAACCTCCGCCCTTTGTTTGTAGAAAAGCCTCTCCGCAAGCTTTTGCCAAGGTGCGAATTCGCAGGATATAGCGCTGACGCTCCGTTGTAGATATTACGCCACGGGCATCTAAAATATTAAATATATGAGAAGCTTTGATACATTGATCATAAGCAGGAAAGACACAGTTATGAAAACCTTCTGGATGTCTTCTGGAAGAGCCTGCATCTAAAAGAGCGATACACTCCTTCTCGGAATCAGCGAAATGACCATGTAAAACTTCCGTATTTGCGTACTCAAAATTATAGCGCGAATATTCTTGCTCTGATTGAAAGAATATGTCCCTGTAAAGGACTTTTTTGTTTGCTTCATCATTGAATACAATATCATAAACGTTATCCACGTTTTGCACATACATTGCAAGACGCTCAAGACCATAAGTAATTTCACCGGATATAGGAGAGCATTCGATGCCGCAGACTTGTTGGAAGTATGTGAATTGAGATATTTCCATGCCATCGCACCAGCATTCCCATCCTAAACCCCATGCGCCAAGGGTTGGGCTTTCCCAATTATCTTCAACAAAACGTATATCATGAACAAGTGGATCTATGCCGATGGCTTCAAGAGATTCGATATACAATTTCTGAAGATTGAGGGGATTCGGCTTCAAAATCACTTGGTATTGATAATAGTGTTGTAAACGATTCGGATTTTGAGCATAACGACCATCTGATGGTCGGCGTGTTGGCTGGACATAAGCTACTTTCCAAGGAAGAGATCCAAGGACGCGTAAAGTAGTTGACGGATGGAAAGTGCCAGCACCGATTTCCATGTCATAAGGTTGTAAGATCGTACACCCTTGTTTTGACCAGTATTGTGTTAAAGCTAGGATGAGATTCTGAAAGGAAAGAGGTTTTTTTGTATTGCGAATGGTTGCCAAAATGAGAGTCTTTCATTCAAGATGGACACACGAAGAATAGTCCTTGTCGACCTTTTTTATAAAGGGGGATATAATTTCCCTAGTATATACATATCAAAGACTATTTTGTCATCTCTTCTAAAGATTTTCTATTTGTATTCGCCTGTCTTGTCGTCTTTTACAAGGGTAATAGTTTTTATTTCTGAGTGTATCGTATCGTTCTTCTGAGGCTTGGATTGAGATAAAAACTTACGAAAAGCAATCAATGCACTCCACGAGAGTAGCAATAGAGGGAAAATTTTGGGCATCTCTAAATCTCTCATCCCATTCAAATATAAGGGTTAAGTCCTCCTCACCTTGCCATAATTCTAGCAGACTTTCAGACTTAAAGCAAAAAACTTTTTCAAAACAATCTTAAGTCGTTTCCCGAGAAAAATTTTCTAACTCAGTATCCAGCAGAGGTATCTTTAAGAGCGGTTAAGACTATTTTTTTCTGTATGTATATCGAGTTTTTAATGGTATCTTTGGGGATCTTTTTCAGAAACATCCCCCCTCTCCCCCCATCTTATCACTGTTCCATCTTTAAAGAGGAGGGTTTCAACTGCAGCTAAAGGATATGGAAGTATAACACGCTTGTATATAAGAGAAAGGACAAAGTAGATCAGCATACCAATGAGCTAAACGTAGAGGCTAAAAATCCTAAAACATCTTGTAGGGACAAGTTACGAGATATTCTAAATACGGATAAACTTTTTATCAGAAGTTAAAGAACAAAAAACCTAAATCAGTTAAGTTTATGGAGGAGAACAATAAGGCTAAACTCATTCTCCTGTTCTGTTGAACTCATAGCATGTCCTGCATGATGCCCTTATTTTGTTTTCTCTTGAAAGCAATAACCAAAGTATTATTTACCTAAACGTTTTATGCTAGTGTTTCCGTTGATAAGATCGTTAACGTAATGTGAATAAGACGAACTTTTAGGTTCATGCAGAAAAATAGGATGGCGCAAGATCAATTTCCCGCGCATACCTTTTATGCCTGTCACCAAAATGCGCGTAGAACATTCACCTTCTCTTGGGTAGAGAGGAATGACTTCTAGAGAGCCGATGCGTTTTTCACAAGCATTGATAATTTGTACAAGCGATTGAGGTCTTGCAATTAACGATAGTTGTCCGTTGGATTGCATTATGGCACAAGCAGTACGTATCCATTTTTCAAAAGAATCGTCTAGCATCACATGTGCTTCTTCTTTGACTTTATCGGGTGTCAGGCTTCCCACTCTTTCGTTGAAAGGAGGATTCATAATTACGTGATCATAGAAATTATTTGCCAGCCCAGCTAAAATGCGATTTTTCCCAGATAAAGTAACATCAACCTCAGCAACAGAAACTCGCTTGGAAATTGCCGCATTGATAGGTAAAGCTAAAGTTTTTCGTGCGTAGTTTGCCATTAATTGGGATCGTTCAACCAATAGAATCTGTGCTTTACTCAATCTAGATGCAACAGCAAGGCCTGCTGCACCTGCTCCAGATCCGAGATCTGCCAATTGAAAAGAACCTTTTGCGTTAACCAAAGACGCTAGAATCATTGCATCCATTCCGGAACGATGTCCGCGCGTTAAGGGTTGCACTAAACAGAACTGACCCTGATGAAAAGCATCTATTGTTTCTTCTATCATTTTTTGTTCATTAAGCCTATTTGTATAGGAGAGATTGCCGACAAATAACATTGTCTTTGCAAATTTTTTCTGCTCGATATGGATTTTCCTGATATTATGAGAATCGAACGCCAAGTAAGAGTCGCCGTTTCATCAATAAATTCGGAGATATCTTGATATAATAGTCAATAGATCCTAGAAGGACAAAGGAGATAAATAATTTTTTATGAAAATGCTAGAAGAACTTACTGGCAAGGATATGAAAAAAGTAAACTCGCTTATTCTTTCAAGGATTCATTCGGATGTCGTGATGATTCCAGAGGTGGCGAAGTATCTTGTTTTCTCAGGAGGCAAAAGGCTTCGTCCTATGTTGACTTTAGCAGCGGCCTTGATGTTTGGATATCGTGGTAACCAGCACGTAGAGTTAGCTTCAGCCATTGAATTTATTCATACGGCAACACTTTTGCACGATGATGTTGTAGATGAAAGTAAATTACGAAGAGGAAAATCTGCAGCGCGTTTGATTTGGGGAAATCAGGTCAGCGTTCTTGTTGGAGATTTTTTGTTGAGTCAAGCTTTTCGTATGGTGATAGAAACGAAATTGCAGCAAGCATTAGAGATATTATCAGTAGTGGCCTGTACTATCTCCGAAGGTGAGTTGTTGCAGTTATCTATAGCTAGAAGTCTTGATGTAACAGAAGAGGATCACCTGTGTGTGATACGATCCAAAACGGCCATATTATTTTCTGCCGCTTTAGAAATCGCTTCCGTCATTGCAGGTGCGGATGATTCCGTCCGGGATGCTCTAAAGTTGTATGGAATGAATCTTGGAATTGTTTTTCAACTCGTTGATGATATTTTGGATTATCAGGGAGATGTTCTTGAAATGGGGAAAAATGTCGGGGACGATTTTCGAAATGGTAAGGTCACTTTGCCGGTGATACTTGCGTTTCAAAGAGCGACGACTGAAGAAAAAGACTTTTGGAATTCTGCTATTAAAGAGGATATAATTAGCACAGAAAATTTAGAAAAAGCGCTTGTTTTGATAAAAGATAGTAACGCATTAACTGATGCAAAATATCGAGTGCATTATTACGGAGAAAAGGCAAAAGATTCCCTCAAGAATTTGCCAGAAAACGACTGGAAATCAGCGTTTATGGAGGTCGTTGATTTTTGTGTCGGGCGTCTCAATTAAGAGAGAATAAAGTTGATAAATCTAGGAATAGAAACGCGGTTATCTTATAGGGATGGTTCTTTTTTCTGTGGCAAATATTTTTGCATTTCGTTTGTTGTAATTTGAAGGATTCGGTTATGCAAAGCAGGTTTTTGGGGATTTTATTTATATTTATCCTTCTGACCATTATAGTGTTTCCGAGCAAGCAATGGGCTTCTGATATAAGTTCCTCGCATAAAATTTCTTCTTCAGAAAAGGAAATGATCGAAAAACATGTTCCTTTTAGCTTTTTGTTGCCTGCATACATAGCGACTATGAATCGCCAGTACAAAGTGGCGGCTGAATTTTATGAGAAGGCGCTTTCCTCTATGCCCAATTCTAAAGTTAATGTGCGTTACATGTTGATGATCAATTTGATTATGAGCAATGAGTTCCAAGAGGCTATAAAGCATGCTGAAAAATTATTGGGAGAAGAAATACAGTATTTCCCTATTTACGCTATTATAGCAAAGTATTTCCCTATTTACGCTATTGTAGCTATGGATTCTGTTAATAGGGGAGATTATCAAAAGGCTCAAGATATTTTTTCTCAAAACATCTTCCTTAAAAGCATGGTTGTTGGGCAAAATATTGAATCTCATGGTAGTGAATTCATAGGTAGAATACTGATGGCTTGGATAGGGATGGGACGAAAAGATATCCAAGGGATTCTCGGCTCTATCCCTTACACTCAAGAAGATAAGTTATTGAATATTTTACGTAATTATGAACTCGGGATGATAGCTGGTTCTTCTGGGAATATGCAGATTGCACGAAGTTATCTGAATAGAGCTATTTTTGAAAGTAAGAGTATTCCTATTGTAGAAGATATCTTTAAAAAATCCATCATTGCTCTTGCGAGATTAGAGAGTGAAGATGGAAATGCTAAGGGAGCACTTAAGTTGCTTTCATTCGGGATTGAGCTATTAGAGGATTGTGAATCTTTTGAGATATTACGCAATACAATTGAAAGGGGAGAAAAGATATCTTTCCAAAAATTGACTCCTGTGCAGGGAATGTCTTCGGTTTTCCTTTCTTTAAGTATGATTGGATTTAGGGAGCAAAGGCACGAACTTGTAGAGCTTTTTCTTAAAATTGCATATATGTTTGATCCGGAAAGCGATCATGTTTTATTCGCGCTTGCACGATTTTCTGAATTTTATGGGGAGACGGAACAGGCTATTAAGTTTTATCAAAAAATACCGGGATCATCTTTGATAAAAGTAGATTCCTTGAGAAGACTTTCTTTCAATTTGATAAAGCAGAAACGAGTAAATGAGGGAAAGAAATATATGCAATCTTTGATAGATTCGTATCCCGATAATATTCGTAATTACCTTGCATATGGAGCCCTCTTATATGGAGTGCAAGACTATGTTGGGATGATTGAAAATTACGATAAAGCTATTGAGATAATGAAGAGTAAAAAGGACACTTCTTATTGGAGCCTTTTTTTTAGTCGCGGGGTAGCACAGAAATCCCTTCATAAATGGTTTGAAGCAGAGTCTGATTTCCTTAGGGCATTGGAATTATATCCGGATCATCCTCATATACTGAATAACTTAGCATATTTGTGGGTGGATATGAATATTCATCTTAAAAAAGCGTCTAATATACTTTGCAACGCTGTAAGAATTCGTCCCAATGATAGTAGAATAGTTCAATCTTTGGGATGGGCTTATTTTCGTCTTGGAAGGTTTCAAGATGCTGTAAACATATTGGAAAAGGCTTCTATGCTTAGCCCTAATGATTCGGATATAAATGATCATTTAGGAGATGCTTATTGGCGTATAGGGCGTACACTAGAGGCTTCCTATCAATGGGATCATGCCATTGCCTTTTGTGTTGACAAGGATAAAATTGTACAGATACAAAGGAAGAAAAAGGAAGGCTTACCTCCTCTTGGAGACAAGGATACAAAATCTCTATCAGGAGGATCGGGCGTTTCTGAGGATGAGGATTTTGTCGGATGTATACAGTAATAGTTTTTAGATGGATTTTAGAATCAGAGTATCAGTGAAGATTTTCCTTCAGGATATTATTGAAAGTAAAAGGTATATTTTGATTAGAAGAAAGGATTTTGTGGTCTTTTTGGAATTTTTCTTAGTATAGATTTTTCCTGTTTTAGGATTTTTCAATCGAAAAGAGAAAAGTCCTAGGCTCTCATAAATCTTTGAGATAGATATTATTGTGAATAGAAACATACAAAGGGTTCATTTTAGAGCGTCTACTGCTGCAAAGGCGCAAGAAGCATATCATAATTTGATTCATATTTATGAGGATACTTCTCCTGAAGAAGCCGATGCCATTGTGGTGCTTGGAGGGGATGGTTCTATGCTACAAACTCTTCATGATTCGATGAATTTTGGAAAGCCTGTATATGGCATGAATTATGGCTCTGTGGGATTCCTTATGAATGATTACCGCGAAGAAAATCTTTTAGAGCGTATTTCTAGATCAATCGAATATACTTTTCATCCTCTAAAGATGACGATTTTTAAGGAGGATGGACAGTTTTCGGAAATTTTAGCTATAAATGAAGTTTCTATTCTTCGCCAATCTTTTCGGGCGGCAAAATTAAAAGTTATGATAGATGATAAAATTAGATTAGATGAGCTGATTTGTGATGGATTACTTGTCTCTACTCCAGTTGGATCAACTGCTTATAATTTATCCGCACACGGGCCAATTTTGCCCTTGGAAGCTCCGCTTTTAGCTCTCACTCCGGTGAGCCCTTTTAGACCACGTCGTTGGCGAGGTGCTCTTCTTCCAAATCATGTTAGGGTGGATATTCAGGTTTTAGAGCCTCATGACCGCCCAGTAAATGCTATCGCTGATCACACTGGAGTTAGATTAGCTTTGCGAATACAAATAGCCCAATTTGCTGGTGTAACCATGCGGATTCTATCTGACGCAGATAGGTCTTGGTCAGATCGGATCCTTACGGAGCAATTTTCTGTTTGATACCATAGAATAGCTTTGATGTTACGCAATGTGCAGAATATGAGAAAAGAAATAATCAGTATTATACTCCTGTGATTCGCACTATTGATTATTTGAATTATAAGAGTGAAGAAGGAGCAAATCGTTCTTTTGAATCTTTGAAGAATGGAAATGCTTTTGATCCGCTAGCCAACAATGAATATGGAAAATAGCCCTCTGATGGTTTTAGGGACAGTTTTTCAAAAGAAAAAATTCCTGATATAGCTTTAGCTAATCCGATTTTTGCCATTGCAAAAGAAGGAGAAAACACAAATGGTATTGACGGTTTTCTTCGCAGTATGATTTGAGTTTCAAGTGACGTTCGCTAATTTCTTTTCGAGAGCAAATAACCATAAATAAACTTCATTATCGAAAGCTTTTAAACACATAGTCAATTTTGCAAGCAGGGAAATCCCTGTTGGAAAGTGGATCTAATTCATGCAGTATGCAAACATGTCTTAATGTTACTAATGCATACTTGTCTGGACACAAGGGAAGTTCTGGAGGTAACTGGGCATACCTAGGAGTTAGAGGAAGTGCAGGAAAAGGTGTTAATGAAATACTTTTTTGTTCTGATGGTGGTATATGGTTTTATAGCAATGAGAATGATCACAACATCATCAATGGAACTGACAGCAATCTCTCCTAGCATTCATTCATAAAAACATCGGTGTGTGCGCGTCGTCGGAGGATGGTGTTACTTAACTTCAAGAGGAATTTGCGAAGCTTAAAAGCGAATTAGGAGAGATACAGAACAAGCCTAGTCGGGGATATTGACTTTAATTCTATTAATACGATGATAAAAGATCTTGAAGATAGAGCTGTAGTACCTGAGGGGATTGTAACCAAGGCTTTTAAATATATGGATTATTTTGCAAACAGGAAATCCTGTGGAGAAGATTACATATGTTACACAACATTAATTCACTTTTGAAGCGCAAGTGCTGCTTTCATGAATTCATCTAGATTTCCATCAAGCACATCTGAAGGAGATGTTTTTTCTATATTTGTTCGCAAATCTTTGACAAGCTGATATGGTTGTAGGACATACGAACGGATTTGTCTGCCCCAGCCGATCTCCGTTTTAGAAGATTCTCCAATATTTGCGATGGCTTCTCGCTTTTTTAATGCAAGCTCATAGAGTTTAGCGCGCAACATATTCCACGCTTGGGCTTTGTTCTTATGCTGGGAACGTTCTTGTTGACATTGAACCACGATACCGGTTGGTATATGTGTAATGCGTACAGCTGAATCTGTTGTATTAACGTGTTGTCCGCCCGCGCCTGAGGCACGATAAGTATCAATGCGACAGTCATTTTCATTTAAATCAATCTCAATTGATTCATCCACAACTGGATAAATCCAAACCGAAGAAAAAGAAGTATGACGACGGGAATTGCTATCGAAAGGAGATATTCTTACGAGTCTGTGAACCCCTGATTCTGTTTTTAGCCAGCCGTAAGCATTATGTCCTTTGATTAATAAGGTAGCTGATTTTATGCCTGCTTCTTCTCCGTCGTGGGTTTCAAGGAGTTCTACCTTGAATTTTCTCTTCTCAGACCATCGGATATACATCCGCAATAACATATTTGCCCAATCCTGACTCTCTGTTCCTCCTGCTCCGGAGTGGACCTCAAGGTAAGTATCATTGGAATCCGCCTCGCCTGAAAGAAGGCTTTCAAACTGTTTGCATTCAGTATCTAATCTGAGTTTTTCCAAATTTTCTGTTGCCTCTTGTAGAGTAGAAGGATCCTCTGCTTCCAAAGCCAATGCCAAGAGGGTTCTATTGTCACAGAGTCGATTCTCAAGCTCTGTAATGGAAACAATCGCGTCATCTAGGTTTTGGCGTTCGCGCAATAATGCTCGAGCCGCATCTGTATTCTCCCATAAATTTGGATCTTCAGCTTGATCATTAAGAAAATTCAAACGTTTTACAGCGTTATCCCAGTCAAAGAGACCTCCTTAGCAGTTGAATAGCCTGCTTTATTTCGGTGATAGTATTTTGAATTTCATTATTTAGGGTGGTCATTTTGATCGCTTCCTCAGTTAAAAGATAAAGAGCCGATTATGTTTTCGACTTGGAGATATGAGATTATAGCTGTTGATAAAGATCTAGAATAGTCCTCCATTTCCAGAATTAATTGCCTGATTGGCTTGAGGGGACCTTCTCAATATTTCTTCAGAAGAGGCGTTGCTGTCTTCATCGATGACTGTATAGGTTTTGGCGGGTCCTGTTCCGGGTTTAAAGGCTTCAATGATTGTATCTGGATCACCTTTCCGGGCTCGCATTCCTGTCCATTTGTTGATGGGGATGAGGTTCATTCCTTCTGGAATTATAAAACGAGATGGTGGCGTTTCTTTAAGTGCTGCTTGCATAAAAGAATTGAAAATAGGAGCTGAAAGACTGCTTCCAGTTGCATCTTCTCGTAAAGGGGCTGGAGTATCGTAGCCGATATAAATTCCAGCTACGAGCGTAGGGCTATATCCTATAAACCAGGTATCTACGTTATGATTCGTCGTGCCGGTTTTTCCAGCGATAGGTCGATTTAATTTCACTTTACCTGCTGCGGTTCCACGTGTAATAACCCCTTCTAACATGGAAGTAATTTGATAAGCTGTCATAGGATCAAGAACTTGTTCTCGTTTATCAATTATTTCGGGTTCATTTTGTCCCTGCCAGCTGTCATAATTACAGTCATCACAAATCCGGTCTTCTTGTTTAAAAATATTTTTCCCATACCTATCTTGAATGCGATCAATAAAGGATGGTCGAATTTTTTTTCCTCCATTAGCAATGACGGCATAAGCTGAAACCATATTCAAGACGGTTGTCTCGCCTGCGCCCAGCGACATTGATAGGAGGGGTGACATTTTTTCGTAGATACCAAAATTCTCAGCATAATCAGCGACAACGCTCATTCCCATGTTATGAGCAAGTCGTACTGTCATAGTATTGCGTGATTTTTCAAGGCCAACACGTAACGTGGATGGACCTAACGATGTTTTGCTGTAATTTTCAGGCTTCCAAACTTTTCCGCCAGAAACGATTTCAATTGGAGCGTCCATAATAACCGAAGCGGCGGTATAACCGCTATCTAGTGCTGCGGCATAAACAATCGGTTTAAAACATGACCCTGGCTGGCGTCTAGCCTGTGTAGCACGGTTGAATTCTGATTGATAATAGGAAAATCCGCCTATGGCGGCAAGAACGCGACCAGTGTGAGGATCCATCGCAACAAATCCTCCTTGAATTTTGGGAATTTGACGTAATTCCCACCCTGCGCCCATATGTTCCACATAAATCACATCTCCGGGAGATAGAATTAGAGCGGGTTCTGGATCAGCAATGTTATTGTCTGGCAAAGAATTATAAGCCCAGCGCATGGAATCAGCTTGAATGATGCTTTGCGCACGCTCAGATTTAATTTTGCCATTTCTATCGATAGATGGACGAATTCCTATGTTGACATGAGATTTAGAGACTCCTAAAACAACAGCAATTTTCCATTCGGGGACGTCATGCAAAATAGGGATAGAAGCTAAAGCAGATCCCCATTCATTTTGTAGATTAATACGCGTTATAGAACCTCTAAAACCTTCGCGTTGATCGTAATCTATGAGACCTTTTTGGAGAGATTTTCGGGCATAAATCTGCAGTTGGGGATCAAGGGATGTTCGTATAGACAAGCCACCTTGATATAGAAATTTTTCTCCATACTGATCGATTAAGTGGCGCCGTACTTCTTCAGAAAAATACTCGGTTCCAAACTGATGTACTCCGTGGTTTCTATAGGTGATATTGAGGGGCTTCTTTTTGGCTTCTATAGCCTGCCCTTCGGAAATATAGGAATTCTCCGCCATGCGATCAATGACCCAATTGCGACGGGAGATTGCGGCTTCATGTTTGCGAAAAGGATTGTAATTGCTTGGACCTTTGGGGAGGGCGGCTAGATAAGCTGCTTCGGCTATGTCTAATTCACTTACAGATTTTTCAAAGTAAGTCAGAGCTGCTCCGGCTATTCCATAGGAATTAAACCCGAAAAAGATTTCATTTAGGTAAAGCTCCAAGATTTTGTCTTTGTCGTATGCTTGTTCAATGCGAAAAGAAAGGATGATTTCTTTAATTTTGCGCTCCATAGTTTGATCTGAGCTCAAAAGGAAAATTTTTGCAACCTGTTGCGTTATAGTAGAGGCGCCCTCTGGGCGCCGTCCATGTCCAATTTTTTTTATATTATGAAGAAAAGCACGAATAATTCCAAAAACATCAATTCCGGGATGGTGGTAAAAATTTTTGTCTTCAGCAGAGATAAATGCAGACTTGACGTGAGAAGGGATTGATTGAATGGGTAAGAACAAGCGATTCTCCGTTGCATATTCTGCAATGAGTGAGCCATCCCCCGCATGGACTCTTGTAGTAACAGCGGGTGTATAAGAATTTAGTCCAGCATAGTCGGGCAGATCCTGAGAGATCTGGGTAATGTAGATATTGATTGCCAATACAGCGCTTAAAAACGAATACGAAGCAAACCCAAAAAAATACCCAACTAGTTTAATTGCTTTAAGATACACCAGAAATTCTCCGATGTTGGAAAAATGCTAAATCTTCGACTATAAAACAGGAGTTTCATAAGCGAGAGAAACCAGAAATTCTATCATAGAAGTTCAACAATTAAAATACTTTCATGCGCTGGATTTTCAAGTAAAATGCAAGCTTTTGTTCTAAAGGATAGCATAAGTTTATTTTTAGATATATTTGGAATTTCATGTTTTCCAAAAAAAATCTGTTGTATAAATATGACGTTGGTCAAAATAACTTCCATAAAAGTGGGATAATTAAATCTCTGATATAAAATTATAAAATTAAACGCTTCTTTTCTCTTGCTATCTTGATGCATAGAAATTACTAGTTAAAAGACTGCCCTCTGCTTTTTGAATGTTTACAAGTGGTGGATTTGGTGGTTAAGGAACAAGAATTTGCTTTCGACTATGATATCTGGGAACATTGGTTTTTTGGTTTCCGTTTTTCGTGGTTTCTCCGATGTAAGTCGGTTTTCCTGTCTTCCATGTATTGTGGTTGATTTGGATAAGGTTTTGTTGGACTCTTTCTGGTAGGGAAAGGGGCTTTGTATTTGGTTATAAGTTAGTTTGACTCATGTCGCATGGAAGCTTTTTGAGTTTATGTGATCGTAATAAAGAAGGGGGAGATTCCTCGTATTTATGCTGAATGCGCATTTGAGATACAAAATATCTTTGTCGTCTAGTGCAGCTCACTCGTGGTTTTCTGATCTTTCGGTATTTCAGATTATTTCATGGATTGAGCGCCGAGGAGAGAGAAGTATATGGCAAATAAAATGCTTATTGATGCTTCGCATGTCGAAGAGACGCGCGTTGTCGTCTTGCGTGATAATCTTGTAGAGGAACTTGATTTTGAATCTGAACACAAGAAACAAATAAAGGGAAATATATATTTAGCGAAGATTACGCGTGTTGAGCCTTCATTGCAAGCTGCCTTCGTAGATTATGGAGGTAACCGCCATGGTTTTCTCGCTTTTTCAGAGATACATCCCGATTATTATCAGATACCATTTTCAGATCGTCAGGCTTTATTGAAAGCAGCTGCCCAGGTAAATTGTCGTGAAGCTGAAAGTTCTGATACAGATTCAGATGATTTATGTGACGCAAAAGAAGAGCAAGGAGATGTTCTTTCTGAGGAGCAGACCTCTCTTGAGAAAGAGGGAGATGTTGAGAAAATCTCAGAAGATGCGGTTGTTACATCTGATTCTGAGGATCTTCCAAAGGATGAGGCTACGGTTCGAAAATTTAGAAGACAGTATTGTATTCAAGAAGTAATAAAAAATCGTCAGATTTTATTGGTGCAAATTGTTAAAGAAGAGAGAGGTAATAAGGGTGCTGCAGTTACGACATATCTTTCTTTGGCAGGTCGGTATTCTGTATTGATGCCCAATACGCCTCGAGGAGAAGGCGTCTCTCGGAAGATAACGAATCCTGTTGATCGCAAAAATCTCAAGGAGATTGCTCGTGGACTTGAGGTGCCTCCAGGGATGGGTGTTATTTTGCGCACTGCTGGCGCAGCCCGTACAAAAATTGAAATAAAGCGCGATTTCGAGTATCTTATGCGCCTTTGGGATAATGTTCGTACACTGGCTTTAAATTCGATTGCTCCTCATTTAGTTTATGAAGAGGGCAATTTGATTAAAAGGTCAATTCGGGATCTTTACGCTAAGGATATGTCAGAAATTGTTGTATCTGGCGAGAAAGGGTATCGTGAAGCAAAGGATTTCATGAAGCTCTTGATGCCTAGCCATGCCAAGATAGTTCTTCTATATCGAGATGTTCATCCAATTTTTTCTCGTTCCGGGATTGAGGTTCAATTAAATTGTCTACATCAGCCTGAAGTAACTCTACCGTCTGGTGGTTATATTATTATTAGCCAAACGGAAGCACTTGTCGCTATAGATGTTAATTCAGGACGTTCAACCCGGGAACATTCTGTAGAAAACACAGCTTTTCAAACTAATTTGGAGGCTGCTGAAGAAATCGCTCGTCAGCTACGTCTCCGTGATTTGGCAGGTTTAATAGTTGTCGATTTTATTGATATGGAAGAGAAACGAAACAATCGTGCTGTGGAAAAAAAGCTTAAAGAAAGCTTAAAAAGGGATCGGGCACGTGTTCAGGTGGGTTGTATATCTCATTTTGGAATTTTGGAGATGTCGCGGCAACGTATTCGGGCTTCCGTTCTTGAGAGTACTACGAAAATCTGTGTCCATTGTGGAGGAGCAGGATATGTTCGATCTCAATCTTCAATAGCGCTGAGTGTTCTGAGAAGTATAGAAGATTATTTGCTGCAATGTACTGCGTATAATATTACTGTGCATACGACGTCAGAAGTCGTTCTATATCTTCTCAATCAGAAACGTGCTGCAATTATCGAATATGAAAAGAGATTTGGGGTCTCAATTAATATAGTGATTGGCTCTCGACTTGAAGATAAGTTTTTCTACATTGAAAAGGGAACCTCTGTTCAATGTCCTGTGAAAATTGAGAATTTGGTTGATTCTTCTGGATTTGATGAAAACAGAGATTCTTTTTTGCAATATGATAGGAAGAATGAAGATTCTCAGCAAGATGTGTCTTTATATGATGAGATAAAAGGGGATGTTTCTTGTGAAACGAGAGATTCGCAAAGTGAGGATGATGTAGTCTTCGGGGCTTCTAAAGAGGAAGATCAAGAAGATTCTTTAGAAAAAAAAGAGGCTTCTACTTCGGATGGATCCTCTCCTGCTTTTCGGAGGCGAAGGCGGAGACGTAATAAGCGTCATAGGCGTCCTGCTATAGAGGGGGATGATGTTCCTCCTCATCCGTCTGATATTTTAGGTCCAGTAAAAAGCACTGTGAATGAATTGTTTATAAAGGAAGACGATGTTTCTTCTGATGTTCATAGGGTGGGTTATTCCGTGGATGGATTCCGTCATTCTCCTGACTTCGTTCAGCCTTCCCTTGGCGTTTTTTCTGAGAATAATTGTGATCCTACAGAATCTCCTCCAGCCAAAAAGAGATTAGGTTGGTGGAGGAGGCGGTAGCGGTAGCAGTTATTGTTTAAGGAAAAATTTTTCATAATTTTACGTCGTAACATGTAGTTTTTAGAGCTATTAATGGATTTTTAGAGGTGTTTTTTATATCATAAAGACATATATTCTGAATATGATATATTCGCTTAATCAGTTGTTCTAAGCAGATATTGAAGTTGATGGAGAAAATATAGTTTATAAAAACTATTGCAAAATTGGAGTTTCTATTGGAGAGGGAAAGAGGTTCGTTATTATCGGCGGTGCCGTCAATAGTAAAAAAGAGAAAAATTCTGATAACTTTGAGTTTCTTTCTGCGAAGAAGGTTTTCTTCCCTGTAGTTTTTGTGAAAATTTAAGCTCAGTACATATGATAGGAAGGGGATTTTAAAGGGAGTTTTTTGAAGAAATTTTCAGAGCACTCTCTTTAAAAGAATAAAGTGTATCTAGTGCTTCTAGAGGGGTCATTTCGTCAAGATTAAGCTGTTTAATTTTTTCAAGAAATTCTCTGCTTTCAGATGTTTCTTTTTTCGATTGTCTAGTTTGAAGTGGTGATATTTGATAAGGAATGTTTTCTCCTGCCTGGTTATTGCAATACAATTTTTCGAATTTTGCTAAAACATCATAGGCACGAAATATTACTGAAGATGGTAATCCTGCTAATTTTCCTACCTGTATTCCATAGGAATGACCAGCAATTCCTAGCTCTAATTTGTGAAGGAAAATAATTTTATATTTGTTTTCAATGACTTGTAGAGTAGCATTATGCAATCTTGGCAAACTTTTTGATAAAGCTGTTAATTCATGAAAATGGGTCGCCAACAATCCGCGACAACGATTAATTTCATGTAAGTGTTCTATAGCTGCCCATGCTATAGAAAGCCCGTCTAAAGTAGAAGTTCCTCGCCCGATCTCATCAAGAATAACGAATGATTGGTTGGTTGCTTGATTTAAAATCGCTGCTGTTTCAATCATTTCAACCATAAAAGTAGAGCGTCCCCCTGCAAGATTGTCAGCAGAGCCAACGCGTGAGAATAACTTATCTACGATTCCAAGATGAACAAAAGATGCAGGGACATAGGATCCCATTTGTGCCATGATCAAAATTAAGGCATTTTGACGTAAGAATGTCGATTTTCCTCCCATATTAGGGCCTGTTAGAAGCCAAAGACTTCCATCGTTTTCATTATCAGGACAAGATAGATTGCAGTCATTAGCAACAAAGGGTTTTGAAAACTGGTGTTTTAATGTTTTTTCAACAACCGGATGGCGTCCATCTTTTATAATAAATTTCCTTGAAGTATCAACGATAGGGCGACAATAGTTTTGTTCTTTGGCTAGCATTGCTAAAGCGATGGATATATCAATTATAGAAATTGCCTGTGATGCAGAAGTTAAAGATCCCGAATTGTCTATTATAGATTGAGATAGTGTATCAAAGGCTTCTAATTCAATCAGCAAAGCTTTGTTAGTAGCATTAGCAATGCGATTTTCCAGATCGATAAGTTCAAGGGTGGTAAAACGCACTACGTTAGCCATAGTTTGGCGATGTAAAAAGCGAGCTTTGTTCTCTGAATTTTCTGTTAGTATATTGGAATTATTAGATGTTACCTCAACGAAGTATCCCAAGTGATTGTTGTGTTTAATTTTAAGATGTTTTATTCCTGTTCCTTCTGCATATTTCAATTGTAGGGATGCAATAACACGTCGGGATTGATCACGAAATAATCTTGCTTCATCTAGCTCTGGATCTGCTTCATCGCGCAGAAAACCTCCCTCTCGTTTAAGAGCGGGCACTTCCTCCAATAACATCGAAGATAGTGTTGCTTCAAGAGAAATAGGGAGATTTTGCAGTTTCTTGACTGCGTTATACAATTCCTCCGGTATCGCATCAAGAGGTATGATGTTAAGTATAGCCATACCAGAACGTATTCCGTCACGGATAGCAGCGAGATCTCGTGGCTCGCCTCGTTCAATTTTGAGACGAGAAAGCGCTCTTGGTATATCGGGAGAAGATTTTAAGATTGTCTGTATAGACGAAATCAACTTTGAATTTTTAAGGAAAAAATCTATTGAATCGAGACGAGTATTTATCTTCTGAGGGCTTGTTAAAGGCGAAGAAAGTCTTTCAGCGAAGAGCCTTCCTGCTCCTCCGGTTATACTGTAATCAAGCGCTTTTAAAAGGGATCCTTCACGCTGCCCCGATAATGTTCGCATTATTTCTAAATTAATGCGAGCTGCAGAGTCGATAAACAGCGTTGATTTAATATCTTCCCGTTCAGGTTTTCCAATAGTAGGTTTTTCTAAAAGTTGTGTTTTTTTTATATAGGCAATAATTGCTGCTGCTGCTGTTATTTCAGATCGAGAAAAAGAACCAAAACCATCCAAAGTTGTGGTTCCATAGTAGGTAGTAATGCGATTTTCAGCAATCGTACTGTCAAAAAATACAGATGGTTGTGGTACGGCTATATTCCCTAATGTACCAAGGAGTGATTTGTTTTCAGGGCAGGATAACTCTATTTCAGAAAAGATCACTTCTCGTGGATCGATTCGCATTATATCCGCAATTAATCTGTTATTATCTGATGTAGAAATTTTAAAAATTCCAGTAGAAATATCAATCCATGCAATTGCCCAATCATTGCGAATGCGAGCTAATGCCATCAAGTAATTCGAATCTGCAGGGGAAAGAAGTTGATCTTCGGTAATGGTGCCTGGCGTTACGAGACGGACTACATTACGGTGTACTAATGATTTCGTTCCGCGTTTTTTTGCTTTGACAGGAGTTTCAGTTTGTTCACATATGGCAACACGATGACCTGATTTAATCAATTTTTGAAGATAGTCATTCGCAGTATGGGCTGGAACACCGCACATCGGAATATCTTTTCCTAAGTATTGGCCACGTTTTGTTAAGGTTATTCCAAGGCAACGAGAAGCTACAAGGGCATCTTCAAAGAACAGTTCATAAAAATCTCCCATTCTATAGAATAGCAAACTATCAGGATTAACGGATTTTATCTCAATATATTGACGAATCATGGGGGTGGCTAATTTTTGGCTTTTATCCGAATTTAGCTGTTCAAGACATGATACCTGTGGTGATTGAGATTGATTCGTCATACTGAATTTATTCCCTTATCGTTTGGATTTTGAAAGTAATGGAAAAATCCACAATAGGATAGATTCTTTTTAAGATGTGACCAATTATTTTTTAAGAATGGGGTATAGAGATTCGGGCTTTAAGGGATTTTTAAATACCTAAAACGATGATTTTTTTTCTTTATATAAAAGGATAATTTCATTATAAATTAGCATGCACGCGCCTAGAGTTATAAAAAAATCCGCAAAATTGAAAATAGCAAAAGACCATATTCGGATATGCAACATCACGTAATCAATGACGTATCCATATAGATAGTTGTCTATTAAATTTCCTAATGCGCCGGCGATAATCAACATATATCCTGCATCAAGGATATAGGAATTTTTGGCTTTCTTCCATATCAAAATGACAGCAGAAACGATAAGTATACGCATACTTATAATCAACCAAGGTGATGTGTTTGCAAGGATTGAGAAAGCTACACCAGTATTATACGTGAGGTATAAAGAGAAAAAAGGTAAAACGTAAAAAGGATGGTGTAAAATAAGATAGGAGTCCATGGCCATTTTAATGGATTGATCAAGGATCAACAAAAAAACAATCAATAAAAAGATTGCAATACGGCGATAGGAAATTATCTCATGAAACCTTGGTTTGTTTTTAAAAAATGTTTTAAGCATGTTGCTGTTTAGCATAATCTTCCTGATATAGACTAGTCTTTTAAATTAAAGGTTTTTCGTATAGTACTATAAATATATCGTATCATAAAAACAATTGAGTAGTATTAGAAAACTTTTAGGCTTTATCCTCCGTCTCCGTTCGAAAAAAATAATTATCGCCTAGTTTATTCCAATATTTATGCGTAAGACCTATCGAAGAATCACTGCAATCCTTTGCTGAATTTTAAGCAAAGGCATATATAGAAAAATCATCTTTTGGCGATATTTTATTCTATCTAGACGAAAAAGATATAAGCCTCCAAGCATAAAAAACGGCTTCGTCATTTTCAAGGCATGGCGCCATTAAAAAGTGCAAAACCCCTGAAAGACGAAGCCGAAAGATGTCAGGCATAGAATGGAACAAAGGCGAATAAATTTTAAGGAAGATATAGCATCGTCCTAGGATATGTTCCCTTGAATTCTACGAAATATCACTCAAAGATACAAGTTTGGATAATTATTCACTATCGCTATCGCTATCGCTATCGCTATCAGCATCATCTGGTAATGAAGGATTGAGGCGCTGCTTTAGATTTTTCCCGGATCTAAAGAAAGGAACCCATTTCTCTCCAATAGAGATAACTTCTCTCGTATGAGGGGCTATACCCATCCGTGCTGCGCGTTTCTTGACAGCGAAAGAACCGAATCCGCGCAACTCAACGCGTCCTCCAGATGCAAGTGCACTCGACATTTCCTCCAATAACGTATCAACTATGTCCTTAACATTAGCATGTGTTATATGAGGATAACGCTTTGCGATTATGTCTATTAAATCAGATTTTATCAAGATTCTTCTCCTACCTAAACTTTATTACTGGAAGGTTCTAAGATTCCGTCAAATTGACAACAATCCGACAGAAGCGATTTACCTTACGACTAGAATTTCACTCCTATTCTTAGAGTGGAATACTAGAAGAAGTGCCCCCTTTAATGAATATAGAGATTTTAAAACTGCTTCTTCCCTTTCCAAAATATCTATAAGTCTCCTCTCATAGGTGGTTATCAACCAAGTGAGGATGCTGATAAGTCCTTTATAGAATCATTTTAGAACTTTTCATAATGCACCTCTGGTTTCGATTTATCTCCTATGAGTCTGGATATTTTGACTCGTGGAACATATAGATATTCAGCGAGTAGATTCCAGAAAAAGCGAGCAAACCCTATAACCATAAGCGCAATCACATATCGGAACTTAATCTTCTCAAATAAAGTTCTTTTGATGCAAAGCATAGAAAAGGAAATCTTCCAATTTTATATACACCTCAGCGTGCATCATAGATAGCAAGGTAAACGTTAATATTTTGTTTCTAAAGAAAGAGGTAGTTCACCTTAATATTAAAATAAAATAGATTTCTTACAAATCAGAATATTGATATAATAGGAAAATTATTCATCACAGGATCGGCGTTCTTTCATGGCTAGAGTAGATCAAAAAGAAAAAAAGTCACTCCAAAGAGAAAAGGCTTATAAACATTCAAGATGCGTTTTATGGCTGAAGATAGTCTTACCTATTATAACCATAGTGCTTTTAGCTAAGCTTGTTTTCTCTTCTTATGTACATATTCGTACTTTTTCTCAAATGCCAGAAGATTTGTTGATGTCCGAATCTGGCAAAATGTTCATGAAAAATTTCAAGATTGCAAATTATGATGGTGATAAGGGAAAATACGTACTGAATGCAGATTACATAGAAACAGATCTAGATAGGAAGAAGTATGTTCTAAAGGATCTCAAAATTGCAATACCTGCACATGGGTATGATGTTGTTCATATGACTGCGAATTCTGCAACATTTGATCTTGATAATAGTATTCTTGGGATTAAAGATCCTTTTATGGTAAAGTTAAAGAATGGTACACAGATGTATCTTCAGTCAGCTATTATCAAGATAAAAGACTCGACTTTGATGAGTTCAAAACCTTTGATTGTTACCAATTCGAAATTTTTAATCTCTGCAGGATCAGTCGAGATAGAAAAGGCTGGTGAGATTGTGAATTTTTCAGGGGAAGTAGGAGTGATAGTGCAGCCGGGTTGGTTTCAGAGAAAAGATGAGTAAGATATCAATACAATTTTCGAGATGCAATGAATTTATATTTGAATAAGGTATGCTATATATGGGTATTCGCATTGATGATGATATCGTCAGGGGCGTTTGCATCTCAGTCTTTATCTCCTCGTGCGAAAAATTCGTGGTTTCAGGAGAATAAGCCAATTTATATTAAGAGCAATTTTTTGGAAGTAAAGGATGAATCTAAAAAAGCATCTTTTATTGGAAATGTAGTTGCAACTCAGGAAGATGTTTCATTGAAAGCGGAAGAGATGGTTATATTTTACAATAATGCAGATCCTGCTGCGGGAAGTAAGATTGACTATGTAAACATCAATAAGAGAGTTTTTGTACAATCAAAGGTACGACAGGTTATAGCCGATAGTGGTTTCTTTGATTTTCGGAAAAGAAATTTGGTTTTTCAAGGAAAAGAAGTGATCTTAAAAGAAGGATTGAATACATATTTAGGGTGTATGTTGGTCGTGAACCTTAATACAGATGAAGCTAAGTTGCAGGCCTGTGAATCACAACAGGTACAGGTAGAAATTTTTGCGAAAACGCAAAACAACCCCACGTAAGGTTTCTAATAAATCGTGAAAATATTATCTTTTTTTACAAGATTCAGGGGAAGTCGAGATTCATTACAGAATACGATTCAACATGAAAATCTTTTATCTGCTCGTTCTTTAACGAAAATATATCGTTCCGAGTACATAGTTAGAGATGTCTCTTTAGATGTTAAGCCTGGAGAGATTATAGGATTGCTTGGTCCAAATGGAGCAGGTAAAACCACATGTTTTTACATGATAACCGGTTTGGTTCCCGTAGATAGTGGTGTAATTGAAATTGACGGCAATGATGCAACAAAGATGCCTATGTATCGACGTGCTCGTTTTGGTGTTGGTTACTTGCCACAAGAAGCATCAATTTTTCGTGGATTGACCGTGGAACAGAATATCCTTGCAGTTTTGGAGATGCATGAAAAAGATAAGAAAAAGCGTCACGAAAGGCTCAATATTCTTCTAGAGGAATTTAAAATTGAAGGATTACGTAGTTTGCCGGCACTAGTATTATCTGGAGGTCAGCGCAGACGTTTGGAGATAGCTCGAGCTTTGGCTAGTTCTCCGAGATATATATTACTTGATGAACCTTTTGCTGGTATTGATCCTATTGCAATTTGTGATATACAAAACCTTGTTCGAGACTTGACCGCGCGGGGTATTGGTGTGCTCATCACTGATCATAATGTACAAGAGACATTAAATTTAATTGATCGTGCCTATATCATCCACGCAGGAGAAGTTTTGGCTCATGGCACAGTTGAGGATATTGTTAGCAATGCGGATGTGCGACGTTTATATTTGGGGCAGAAATTTACGTTGTAAGGTAGCAACTTACTAAAATCCACTCAATGAATTCTCAGCCTTTCTGAATGTTTTTTCTCTGTATTGCGAAATAATAGCCCTTATTTTGGTGGGATATCGTTTGTTTAATATGGTTTTGGGATCTGCGGTAATCTATCTTGATTTATGTGGTTTTTATGGATCTTTCCTAAAAGGTGCGATTAGCGTTTTCGGAGGAGGTTCAATTTAGTTGAATCTTTCTCAAGATAATTAATGCAATTTCACTGTTGATATGAATAAGGCGGGGAAATTTTATTCAAATATTTTAAATACGATTCATACTTTTTTGCAGAAGCAGCGGGAATATTTGATAAGTAACATAGAAGAAAGAGCTTTTTGGGAAATGGGTTTATCTTTCAGGGGCATCTAAAAAAAACGAGGATAAAGATTTTGATAGGATTCTCATCACTTCTGACGGCATCCTGTCACGGAACACGGAACACGGAACACGGAACACGGAACACGGAACACGGAACACGGAACACGGAACACGGGTTTTATTATCTTTTTGGGAAGGAATCTCAATATACAACAAATTCGAATTTATTGTAATGGGTTATTTTGAGTTTTCAATTTTTATTTATTATAATATTTTGTTCATTTTCTGAAAATAAGGACACCGATTAAGGTGTCCTCGCTTAATAAAAATTAACTATGAAAAATTATGTACAAATATTTAAATAGCAGGTAGCACTAAATCATCATTACTCAATGTTTTTCTTCGTGGAAAACCGACGAAGCAAAGAGGATTTTTTTTATATTCTCATATCCGCATCGTATGACTAACAGATCTTAAAATAAAACATTAAAAACAAATTAGCCAAAAATAACCCCTACAAAGTAGAAGCAATACCTTACGTCAGAGTAATATATTTTAAAAAATTCTTAGGAAGAAATAAGCTAGGTAGGACGTAAAAAATCAAAGATAGATAATTCAAATCTCCTCTATATCTGCAAATAATAATCTTTAAAAATCAATAAAATAAATCCACAAAACTAATATAATATTTTTAAATCAAGTATGATTATACATAAACGAATGAGAAATAGAAGTGGTATAGATGAACATTAGGTATGCATAAATTGCATTACAATAAAAAACCGAATCTTGATGATTTTTCGCGCTAACTTTCGAGTGCAGTTTTTAAAGTTATCAAATCTCGCCAAGAAATTTTTTTAATAAGGGGATACTCCAAAATTTCCTGAGGATGTAAAGTGGATAAAGTTTGCATTGTATGTCCCTTAACAGTGAGTTCGTTCCACTTTCCGAGATTTGCATAGATTTTTTCGTCATTTTTTAAAAAAAATTGTGTTGCAGAATTTCCAAGTAAAAGAAGAATTTTAGGAGATGCAAGTTCAATTTGTCGCATTATAAAAGTGCGACAAATTTCTATTTCTGTCGCAGAAAGTTTTCGATTTCCGAGCGAATGCCACGGTACAATCATAGAAATACATGTATGTATTCTCGTAATGCCTATAGATTCAAGCATTTTATCTAACATTTTTCCGATTCTTCCAGAGAAAGGTTGTCCCTTTATATCGTCATCGTAGCTGGGTACATAGCCTATAATCATGAGATCTTTTTGTCCCTCTTGATCCGCACAGATAGTTGAGGATTCCATGTATTGGAAGATGTCATCACGAAAGGAGGAGATTGCTGATTTAAGCTCAGATAATGAATGGGCATTTTTTGCGATTGAGTAAGATTTTTTTACAATTGTATGATCTATCTCAAGAGAGACTGATACTAAATTTGCAGAGAAATGTGATGGAGTAGCTTTTTTATGGATTATATTTGTTGATTTTGTTTTATTGTTTTCCTCTTCTTGAGGATCAAACAACCAATAAACTCCAGCATCCGCATAAAAGAGCATGGTGGTCAAGATTTGCTGTCTGGATAGTGTCCGTACAGAGGTCATGCTACTAATTCGCCAAAAATTGTTTTCTATGAAAGATAAACCAGAATCATTTTCTGAATATTATAGTGGTTTTTGGGAGAAGATACTAATAATAGAAAGAAAGGAAGACAGGATTTCTTCTTGTTGATCATAACGTCAAAAAATATTCCTTCTCCTCAAAAAATAGACATCTTTCTTTTTAGAGATTTCTTTTGCTGGAAAGAATCTTCTTAGATTCACTAAAGACGACTACCAAATCAAGACTTTTCCTGCTTATTGGTAGGCACAGAATTACCTTTTTTTTGCAGAATTTTCATCAAAGAGTAGAGTATGTTTCCTATCCTTATTGTAAATTGAGGTTGGAAGACCGCATCTGTGAAGAACTTTAAGAAATGGTTCTGGAGGAAGTTCTTCAACGTTTACCATTCTCCCAATATCCCAAACTCCTTCTGCTATCAGAATGGCGGCGGTAACAGGAGGCACACCGGCTGTATAAGATATAGCCTGGCTGGTTACTTCTTGATAAGCGCTTTCATGATCGGAAATATTATATAAAAATACTTCTTGTTCCTTTTTGTTATATATTCCACGAACGAGACAACCTATGAAGGTTTTCCCTTGGTAAGTTGGGGCTAATGAAGAAGGATCTGGTAATACGGATTTTACTACCTTTAGAGGTATAACTTCTTTCCCCTCAGCAGTTTTTACTGGCTGTTCTGATAGAAGTCCAATATTTTTCAAAACTCGAAATACATTAATGTAATGATCGCTGAAACCCATCCAAAATCTCACATCAGCGCCATTCATGTTTTTGAATAAAGAGTGAATTTCATCGTGTCCACTCAAGTAAACTTTTTGTTTTCCAACAATGGGGAGATCGTGCTCTTTGCTGACTTCAAACATCTTGTTGACACGCCATTGGCCTTGTTGCCAACTATAAACTACGCCAGTGAATTCACGGAAATTTATTTCTGGATCAAAATTTGTTGCAAAATACCTATCATGCTTGCCAGCATTCACATCTATTATGTCAATATCTGTAATTTTGTCAAAATACTCGTCTTTTGCGAAGCGTGCGAATGCGTTTACTACTCCGGGATCAAATCCGCAGCCAAGAATTGCTGTGATAGATTTTTCACGACATTCATCAAGCATCTTCCATTCATAATTATTATACCAAGGGGGTGTTTCGCATATCTTGTGCGGCTCTTCATGAATAGCTGTGTCAATATATGCGACGTCTGCATCAATGCAAGCACGTAATACTGACATGTTGAGGAAAGCCGATCCGACATTTATAACTATATGGGAATCTGTTTTCCTTATTAGTTTTATCAAGGAATTAATATCTAAGGCATTCAATTCGTGTATTTCAAGGGCACTTGCAACTTTCATAGATCCCTTTGCGTGGATGTCCTGAACTATTCTTGCGCATTTGTTTAGTGTTCGCGAAGCGATATGGATATTTCCAAGGATATCGTTGTTCTGTGCGCATTTATGAGATGCTACATGTCCTACGCCTCCAGCGCCGATGATTAAAACATTTTTTTTCATAAAATACGGAGCTTTCTTTTCTCTTGTTATACGATTCAGCCGATTGATTTACAACGGTAATGCTTGCGGTGCTTTTCAGGAAAGACTACGATGATAGTCATCGTAAGAAAATTCACGTAAAGTCTTGATTGATCCATTGAGTTCTTTCACTGCAATTGAGGGCATGTTTATGCCATTAAACCAATTCTTTTTGACGATACTATAACCTGCGACATCTTCAAATGATAATTTATCTCCTATTTGAACGGGATTTTCAAAGTTGAATTCTCCAAAGATATCTCCAGCCAAGCAGGATCTTCCGCATACCATAGCTGTATAGGATCCTATATTGGGTGATATTTTTGCAGATTGTTGGAAAAAAAGGAGATCAGGAACATGCGATTCTACAGAAGAATCAACGATTACTAAATTTTTTTTATTCACCAACGTATCAAGCACAGTAACTTCTAATGTTGCGGTATTCGTTACTATTGCCTCTCCTGGCTCTAGATATACTTGGATGGCATATTTTTGTGCGAATTCTTTTAGGCGCTGACAAAAATTGTCTATAGGATAATTCTCATTTGTGAAATGAATGCCTCCACCTAAGCTAACCCATTCAACACGGGTGATAAAATCACCAAACTTTTTTTCAATGTGGTTGAGCATTGAATCAAAATGGGGAAAAGACTTGTTTTCACAGTTATTATGAAACATCAATCCGTTCACATGGTTTATCTCGGATTCTATCTTATTCTTGTCCCATTCTCCGAGGCGGCTAAATGGACGACTTGGATCGGCAAGTATAAAATCGGAATATGATACGAATGGATTTATGCGCAAGCCAATATTCTTTTGCGAACGTAAAGCTTTTTCTTTGAAATGACTTAACTGAGAAATGGTATTGAAAATTATCTTGTCACAGCGGGAGAGTACTTCGTCAATTTCAGAATCTTTATAGGCGACGCTATAAGCATGGGTCTCTTTGCCAAACTTTTCTTTGCCCAACATAACTTCATAGAGAGATGAAGAGGTTGTTCCATCCATATGTTGACTTAATACATCGAATATTCCCCACGAAGCGAAGCATTTCAGTGCAAGGAGCAATTTAGCACCAGATTTTTCTCGAATATATAACGCTGTCTCGAGGTTTTTTAGAAGTTTTTGCTTGTCGATTAAATAATAAGGTGTTGAGAGCATGGGACTTAAAGAATCCTTCGTAGATCAGATGTTTTTGGACAGTTTCTTCGAGACTAAGTATAACGGAGAAAACGATTTTTTCTTAGGTATCATAGTCATATTTCTGTAACAAACTGTTTTTTTGTGCATCGTTCATGAAGCTACCTTATTTTTCTTGGTTAAGGAAAAGAAAATAGACTGTAAATCGTCACTATAATATAACAGCATTTTTGGGTTTTCTAGTCATTGTGTTTTTATCGTTAATGTGATCATACTTTCGTGTACTATTAAGAATGAAGATTTCCTTTATTTACCTATCCTGTTATATAATGATGGTAAGAGATATGTTTGATGGTTAGTCAAGTTTGGTGATATCGATGAAAATTGGTAATATGACATATAAAACTAGGGAAGATCTTCCAGAATTGATCCCAGTTTTTCCCCTTTCGGACATGTTTTTGTTGCCGGGTAGTCGGTCTTCTTTTAGTGTTTCTGAGCGTAGATATGTTGCAATGTTTGATGTCGTTCTGTCTGGAAATCGGCTGATAGGATTGGTTCAGCCAGCACTAAATGGAGCTTTTTCTGAAGATAATCAAGGTTTGTCTCAAATTGGCTGCATCGGGCGTATTACGTCTTTTGTAGAGACCGATGATGGTAATTATATCGTAACTTTAGCAGGTATTTGTCGGTTTCGTTTGCTAGAAGAAGCGTATCGGTTAAATTCTTGGCGTTGGTTTTACATTGCTACATTTGTTTCAGATCTTGTCGTTGATGAAAATGAAGGAGTTGACAGGATTGCTTTGTTAGAAGTTTTTCGCAAGTATCTTCTGATAAATAATTTAGAGGCTGACTGGGATAGTATTGAAAAAGCCAGCAACAAGGTATTAGTTAATTCACTTGCTATGATGTCATTTTTTAGTGAGGCTGAAAAACAGGCATTGCTAGAAGCTCCGGATTTTCGAGCACGCACCCAGACTTTGATTGCAATCATGCAGATTGAGCTTTCTCCTGATTTTTATCATTGCAGGAATCGTTTGCAGTAAAAAGGATGACGGTATGGATGACAATATTAATAGGATCAATCCGAAATTACTAGAGATTTTGGTTTGTCCCCTAACAAAAGATACTCTGAAATTAATATCGAATAGCAGAGAATTATTCTCAAGAAAAGCATCTCTTGCATACCCGATTCGTTCTGGTGTTCCCATTATGCTTGTATCGGAAGCTCGTGTCGTAAGAGAGGAAGATGTTTTACAAAATAGAGACACAATCATTTGATACAAGGGATTTCTTTCTTCTTTTCGTAAAGCTATGTTAGGGGGGATATTAGCTTTCTTTATCTGGTAACTATGGCATGTTTGATATTCATGCTCATTATCCCTTTTTTAATAATATGAAACATTGCTCTAGATCAGTCCTTATTTTCTCTATTCCCATACTTTATTTGGCTGAAATTCTATACATTTCGGGTTGCAGTAGAAAGATTTCTGACCATCAGGACTTTGAACCTGTATAATATTAGTTGTACTCTGAAAGATTACGATCAGCACATCAAGAAGGGTTGTTTTATTTTTTCCTAGAACAACTAGGTTAGTAGAGCCTAAATTTTTGCCGGTAACTATTAATTGCCCATCATTGGTAGATGTTGCAGATATTATTTTTGGATTGCCAAGAATCGCCGTTATAGGGGGGGCGTCAAAGCGAAATATGCGAGATTCGCCATTCTCTATACGGATCGTTTCGTTCTTTTCTGGAGGCTTTCCTGAAATATTCCCTGAAATATGCCCTATTGGTAATGCCTCTTGGGAAACATTAACTTCTTCGGGAGGTCTTGATTTTTTTTGAACAGGGTTAACAGATTTTAATATTTCAGTAGTGGCTTGATTTTTATTTTGTATAGGACGAGAAATCACAGGATCTATTTTCAAATCTTGTGAAAATCCAGAATAGCTATAGAGGGTAAAATAAATGGATAAAGCTAATAACACAAGTCGTGTGTACATCGTAAAAGTAACCTTAATGAAAAATAATAATTTTTATGATCGCAGGGTATACAGAGTGTAAATTCCCTTTATTAAATTGTGGTAAAATTGCCGAGATTTTTTTTTAAAGAGTATCTCGATAGCTGTCCAACTTTTTTCAAAGCTGACTTAGGAATTCCAATGCCAATATCAGCAATGGTCATGATAATAAAATCTCCTGTTTTACGGGTAAGGATTATTATTGTCCCAGCGTTATCGAAAGATATTAAATTAATTTTACACTAAATAATTAGTTCATGCATTATTTTTTTACATTTTAAATGAGTAATGTTTAATTATGTCGTTTTTCTTTAGAAGTGTTTTCTAAAAGATGAATTTTATGCCTGCGGATATTGAGTTGTATCTTTCTTGCTTTGCTCGTCGCAGAGACCTCTTATGTTTCCAAAGATTCGGTTTTCTATGGGAAAGAGTATCTTGGATCAATTTAAGGCTTTTGCGAACAAGATTTCTAATCTCAATCCTGCTGGATACTATAGCATAAAAAATAAAATGACAGTGATTATGGACATGTCGAATAATAAATCGCATAAGCATGGATTAAAGTTCTCCGTGTAAACATTATAATTTTTTATTCGCAGCAAATATCGTGATATTCACATTATATATAATATTATTAGTATATATTTTTATTTAAAAGTATTAATTTATTTTTTTCTGTAATTATACTAATGTTTTATTTAATTTTATATTGACATAAGGGAATTTAAGCGCATTTTATGGTTATAAAGTAGTTTGTAACTTATATTTTTATATTTTTATATTGGAGTTTTTTTAATTATGTTATTTTTTTCAAATAATTTTCTAAAGGAAGATGAATCTGGTGCTACGGCTATTGAGTATGCTTTGCTTGCTTCCCTCATCTCAATAGGGATGATTACAGGTGCTTTGTCTCTTGGAAAAGTTCTCTCAAATCAATTTAATGTGCTTTCGAACAAGATTTCTGGTTCTGCTATGCTGGCTAGCAAGGACGATTCGGCGAACGCAGTTAATAATAGTCCTATTACGTCTTCTAGCAAAAAAAATACAAAAAGTATTTCGAGCAAGGGCAAGTCTTCGAAAGGCATTAAGACATTAGGAGGCTCTAACAGGCATTGATTTAAAATAGCTTTGTGAAAAATGTTAAATTTTTTCTTATAGTGTATGGAACGTGAATTTATTTGGTTTAAATTTAGTTTATAAGCTATTATTTTAAAAAGTTAAAAATATTTTTCATTTTATCCTAACAAAGGGCTATTAAAAAACTTGTATAATAATTAATTAGCCTATAGAAAATATTTTTAATTAGTCTGTATATTATATTTTTATATTTTTATGTTTTTTAATCGGAGATTTTTTTGGCTATGTTATTTCTTGTAAAATGTTTTCTAAAAGACGAATCTGGCGCTACAGCTATTGAATACGGTTTGATCGCTTCTCTTATAGCAGTAGCGATGATCGCTGCAACATCGTCTCTTGGAAACGCCATCAGCAACAAATTTGCGTATATTACAAATAAACTTTCCGCCGCCGGAAGCTAGAAACGCAGTAAAAAACTCTACCACTAACGACGGCGGTTGATTTGATAAGCGTATTTTAGTTGCGGTTTGAAGTCACTTTTGTATGCGAAACTTTTGCAACCAAGAATATTTTTGAACGGCTGTGATTTGGAATAAGTTACAGTCGTTCATACTATTTATAAATTATGAAATTATGGCATTTATTATTGTGCCCATTTCTCTATATGATTACTCAAAGTATTGGGATTGATTATTTCAATTTGCGGTGCCTTCATGTTTTAAGGGAGGAAAATATATTGAAATTCTTTTGCGACTTAGTGCTTTGAAAAATAAGAGAAATCCCCCTAGAGATTTCAATATTGATGCTATTGCATATTCTTTTCTTCATTATAACGGTGATAATGTTTGTGATCTATGCACTCGTTAAAATTACTAGAAATGCCGTTAGTGTATTTACAGGAAAATGGATTTCAGACAGAAAAAGGGGACGTGGAGGGATAGCATTGCGATATCATGCTCTTTTATAATGTATAAAATGCAAACGTTATGATTCATAAAAACGGATATTATTGTAGTGCACCGATTACGCATCGATCTGTAAAATATAGATTTTTTTTGCCTGATTAATACTTATGAATAATTATAAAGTATCCAATTCAATACAATGTAAAAAAATTAATACTAATGAAACATTTTATAAGGCACAATATGTCTTGTATTGATACAATAGATTGTGTCATTGACATGTATTTTCTATCTGTTGAATGAAGTAAGGGGGTTTTTGCGATGAAAAATGATGTGTTAAGAGATTTTTTAAAGGATGAATCTGGTGCTACGGCGATTGAATATGGTTTGATTGCTGCTCTTATAGCGATAGCGATAATCGTTGGAGCAACGACGCTTGGACAATCTATTGCTGCAAAATTTAATAAGATTGCAAATGCAGTTGGGAATGCTGGACCTTAGGCAGCTAACTCTCTCTGCCACCCCGTTCCTAAATAAATTGCACTGCTATAAATTGGTGGGCGTATTTTAGTTGCGGTTTTGGTATTGTGGTTTGAAGTTACTTTTGTATGTGCAACTTTTGCAACCAAGAATATTTTTGAACGGCTGTGATTTGGAATAAGTTACGGTCGTTCATACTATTTATAAATTGTGAAATTATGGCATTTAATTATAGTTGTTACTAAAGATATGCAGAAATCGCATTTCTATGTTCCTTTTACTGTCTGAAATCATTTTCCTATAAACGTAATAACGGAATTTTTTGCCCATATTAAAAAGTGCATAGATCACAAAAATTATCACTGTTATACTGAGGAAGAGAATTCGCAATGGCTTTAATATTGAACTCTCTGGGGTGTTGTTCTTGTTCTTCACGGGGCTAAGTCACAAAATAATTTCAATAGCTTTTCCTTCCTTAAAACATGAAGGCACCGCAAATTGGAACAATCAATCATAATGTTTGGCATAATCAGATATCTGGAGCTCAAGATATAGCTTATAGGGCTTAAAGTTAAACGAATGTTTCGCAATAAGAAAAATAGTTACAACAATACTTGATGTTTTGAACAGGAAGGATATCTATGTTTGGAATATTTCTGCCAACAAGCTGAAAATTGATATCCAACTGAGAGCCATCAATCCCCCATCGTTTTCAAATCCCCTTTAATTTTAAAAAAGACTTTCGATAAAAATTTGCTGTATGCAATATCTCAGCTTCAGTTTTTTTGAATCAAATCACCAAGATAAACAATATTATCGCGTCTGAGGCAATTTGTAGATCGTATGGCAATCTCTAGTTCATCAATGTGCGCATTAGACAAGCCAAGACTTGTCATAATTTTTGCAATTTATAAATAATATGAACGACTGTAACTTATTCCAAATCACAGCCGTTCAAAAATACTCTTGATTGCAAAAAGTT
>NZ_JACETX010000073.1 GCF_014048425.1 Candidatus Liberibacter sp.
CGATGCATGCGATAGAATGGTCTTCAAAAACGCTAAGGGTGATACCGCATATTGTGGTCTTAACGCTAGCGGGTATGCCATGTCAGGTGCTTTTGACCCCAGAAGCGGGAAGCTCACATCAGGTTTTTCGTCTGGCAAAGACGGCGACATTTACATCATCACGAGCGAAGGGAAAGCTATTCTTCTTGTTAATTCAAACTCCACTAATCCTTTAGAAGACATTAGAAAAAACATCAAAGCCGTATCTCAAGACGAACTCGACACTCAAATTAAAGCACTTGAATCCAAACCATCTGGTGGGGGTTCTGGGGCTGGTGGCATAACGGCTCAAGAAGCTCTTTCTTTGTTGCAAGGACGAACAGTATTGATGCCTATGGTAGGGTCTTTTGAAGTTGATAAGACTTACAAATTCACGACCGCTAACAATTGGCGTTTTCCTAGTGAAGCCTCTAACGGATATATGCATGCTGGATCGTTTATCACCATACCTCTAACGGAGGAGGAGGCATCTAAGACTTGGAGGTGTGTAGCGTGCTACCTATTCGCCTCGTATGCGGGGCGTACTTCATGGTTTCAAGAAGTCGTAGACAAAGAAGCTACTGTTTTAAGAGCCGTTAGCTCCTCTACGCTTCAAGACAACCTCGTTGATCTTAAAGCCATGAGCCAGAAGATCACAATGCTTGAAAATGAACTGCAGAAATTGAAGAGAAGCTAGGATGATTAAGAAAACAGAAGTAACCCGTAAAGAGTTTGATGCTGAAAAGGATCTCTTAGCTAAGCACATCGAAGATTCAAAGGTTAGATTTGATAGGATTGATCTATTCATTGCAGATTCAAGGGTTAGAGAGGAGAACCAAAGAATCAGAGATGAGAAACAACAAAAAGGCATTGATGAGCTATTAGACTTTGCTCAAGGTTTTAAGTGGTTGGTGTCTGCATTAAAAAACCTTTCAGTGTATATCGCGTCAATAACAGCGATCATCTACAGCATCACTAACATCAAGAATTGGTTTCACAAATGATAGCTTCTTTCATCACTGGCAGTGTTTCGAGGTTTTTACTTAGATTTGTCCCTTCTTTGCTTGATTTGTATATGATCCAGCTGAAGCAAAAACACGATATGGCTATGGCTCAGCTACATGTCGATTCACAAATCAATATTAAAGAGCTTGAATCTGATGCACCGCTAAGGATGGACAAGCTTGATTCTATGAAGCCAAAGACTAAGATAGAATGGATAGTTGGCTTTAACGATTTAATGCGTCCATTAACAACGATCGTTTGGGTTGTAGTATACCCTGCCGTTTTTCATTTGTATTCTTAAAATATGATATCCTCCGTTTTGACCCTTTCGGGCATCTAAGCCTCTTTTCTCAAGACGTTATAGGGCTTATTTTAGGCTTCTGGTACACGGATGGAATCGTTAGAAAGAGGAGTTGAGGCGGGATTGCTGTTAAATGGTTATAGTCTAACGGATAAATAGCTTAAAAAGTATTCCTACTGTAATAGGTATCATGAAGCCTACAAACCATTTAGTTTGAGTATTAATTGCGTCTTTAAGCTCTGTTCTAACGTTTGAAAGCTCTGTTTTAACGTTAGCAATATCTTGCTTAAGCTCTGTTTTAACGTTAGAAAGCTCTGTTTTAACGCTAGCAATATCTTGCTTAAGTTCTAGCTTAGTATTGGAAATATCTAGCTTAAGTTCTGTTCTAACATCAGAAAGATCTGCTTTAGTCGCAAGAAAAGGCAGTGTTGTTTCCACTTTTGCAAAGCGGACTTCAACATTTTCTTTCTGCGGTTTTTGTTTTACAGAGGTGTTTGTCATAGCTCCCATTGTATAGAATAAAGATTAAAAGAGTCAATTGGATTAACTCTCCGAGCTAGCTTGTTGACAGTTTCCTCGACCTTCAGGACGGGGAAGGATGTCAAATATCGGTATTTTACTAATGATCATATACTTTAAAATCATAATCAATGCATAGAATATAAAAAATTCTTCCATCTCTATACCCTATAAATGGATAATGATTATAGTATCTGATGCTAAGAATTGTAGCGCCTTCAGGGCATTTTGATATCCCTTGTTTATCGTGGATACTTTCTCTTTCTATTTTTTCTGTCCCTAATTCATGACGATGTGAATTGACGATATCCTGCCATGATAGTTGTGAAAGATTAAAAAGTGTCAATAGAAGATTTGCCAAGTGCTCTGTCGGGCATTTAGATACGCAATGTGAATGTCCATGTACCATTTTTTCGAATGAAAAAGCAGGTGTCATGTAATTTGTAGATCCACTTTGTTTGGATGCGTATGGATTAGGTTTTATTGTAAAAGATTTTTTTTTGGCCATTAGTTGCGATAAGAATTGATGTATTCTTCTGTCGTGACTTTTTGTTTGGAAAAGTATTCTCGTATATCATTCTTTTCTATAGTGTCATAATAGCAACGATGGCTATAGGCATCTTTCCAAGGTTGCTCTTCATGGGTCATATTTCTTAATCTCCATGCCGAAAATTGACCGTAATATTCAAAAACATCATCTAATACTTCTCTGTCTTTTGGGTCAAAGATGCTAAACTCTTCGTATGGCAAGCTTTCCATTTCTGGAATAGGTGATGATCCGTATTTTTTGAAATTTTCGTATAGATTCGGAATGACTGGCCCATGCATCCATGCCTCAATAGGATCTTCAAAGAGGGGAGGGTCATTCTCTTCTCTCAAGGCAGACATAACCCCAAATGCGTAATAGCAAAGTTTTTGAAGTTTGAGGTTAGTGATTAAATCAGGCTCTTCTTCCGCTCTTGCCAATGATAAAAAATATCGAGCAATCAAATCAACAGAGTATGTTTTTCTAGTACTTTGTGTCATTTTCTTTCCTTAGGCGTCGACTCATCTTGCAAGTGGCTTTCTACTGTTTTCTCTATTATTTTTTGTGTAGTTTGACATCAACGCTACACGACATTAACAAAGAAAGGTTTAATTCGCAATCACAATCTAAGGTTCGGAGTTGCTATAAAGGTTAACATTGTGCAACATCAATTTCTTTACCAGCACACGCCGTAAAGCCCTGTCCTTCAGGACGGGGAGGATGTCAAAAAGAGGGCAGATTCTCCATGTAGTCCGTTAGTGATTGACCGTCAGAGAAAACAGTTTTCTTTTCTG
>NZ_JACETX010000050.1 GCF_014048425.1 Candidatus Liberibacter sp.
ATATGGTGATTTAGGCGGATATGTCGAAAGTGAATAGAACCTAAGTCACTACGGGGAAAGATGGATTGGTGAGAGTGGAAAAGTCTAAGGAAGTTCTGAAGACAAAACCACGACCCGTATCTGTTAACACGCATATGTATATGATCAAGTAAGCGGAGGAGCCATAATTGATGGTGCAGCGATCCTAGGATTCGACAGATCTTCATCTATGGCTATTTCGATATTGGCGGTGAAGTAGAATTGCACGGCGTTACTTGGAAAAAGAGATATGATACAGAATTCAAGCAAAAGGTAAGAAGCGATTTTTGTCTTTATTCTTATGAAAATATTATCAACCACCCAAACCTAAAAGGACAAAAAATGGGTAAATGCGATAAACCACAAGAAAAATTCAAAGCTTATGTCTTGGAACGAGTTAAAAATGAATTGTATCGTGTGACTAGGGACTTGCCTCCTAGCTGAAATCCTAAGAAACGAAGTAGATATCTTCAAAGTCATATCATCCTCTTCCGAAAGAGATTTTGCCAGCCTTAACGATATGAAAACAGTATTTGCCATCTGCCTAAGTCCTAAAGATTTTGTTCTAGAGTTAAAAACTTCGTCCACGCAGAAGAGAACAAAGCCATTAAGAAAGTAAATGAATAGTTTAAATCTTTGTCTGTATACAAAGTAATATATTCAAAGTTAAAGTTTCCATTTGAAGAGGCAGAAAAAGTACGAGAAGCCATGTAAAGCCTTATGCGTTCGAAAATAAGCACAAAAAGCAGAGGCTGAATTTAAAATAGTCTATATTCTATTTTAAAGGGCGCGGAAAAGCCACCTTCTAAAAGGATGGTATAGTTGGCACAAAGAAACTTAAAAAATGCAATGTGGATCACCTCCAAAGTTCGCCGGTTGCGGAAGCCAAGCTCAACCGCATTGCAACTATTAGCAGGGTTACGGGCGGGATAAACTTTCTATGTCTCATTGGCGTAATAAGGGATGTTACAATTGGAGAAAGGATATTTTATTGGTTCTATGCATATTGGCTTTATTATACATTGTTTATATCTTTTATCAAAAAGGCTAAAAAGTTCCGCTTATGCTATCTAGCCATTGATTCTTTATTAGATTCTAAGGACATTAGCGACCAGGATTTGAATCAGAAGTACATTGAGATATTGAGGATTGCCCTAATCATACGACTGCTGACTATGAAGATTTTGTACTAAGCCATGTAGGCTTTCAAGGTAAAATAGTACTTGACAGTGACAATAATCAAATAGAACATATACGAAGTATATGGTGGCTTCTTGGGCTTTTAGAAAGTTAGTATTCATAGCTTTTATAGTCTTGTATTGTTTCTTTGAAGTAGGTGCTATAATGCCTTGTGGCTATTGATATCCTCCCGTCCTGAAGAATAGGGCTTTGTGCGGCATACGCTGGTAAAAGATCATCAAGGATGAGATGCGCCTCTTGTCTCTCATTTGCTTTTTAATGATGATTCAAACACAGTTCGAAAACTGTGTGGTGGTTTTTTCTTTGATTGCCAAAGCTAAAGCTATTGTTTCTGTGATGTGCATGTTAATATCCTTCCGATTAAATGCGTGGGATGGTGCATGAAAAACATGTAGGAAAAGCCACAATATTCGATTTGAATTTCGGGTCAGTTAAATCTTTGTTTGAAGAGGGGGATAATTTTGTGATGTCCAATTATTCTATAATAACTGCACTGATTTTGGGTGGGGTAGAGGGTCTAACAGAATTTATCCCTGTTTCTTCGACCGCGCATTTATTGATTATAAGTCATCTTCTAGGTGTTGAATCACCAGGAAGCAGTTTTACTGTTTTAGTGCAGTTAGGAGCTTTAGCCGCTTTATTGTACGTTTATTGTCGTAAGATCGTTTCGATTGTTCTTTTGCTTCCTTCTGATGTCTGTGCTCGTCGTTTTGTAATAAACGTACTCATTGGATTCCTGCCCGCAGCGATTTTTGGTTTTTTAGCATACGATTTTATTAAGTCTATACTATTCAAAGAGATGACGATTATGTGTGTTACCCTTATTATTGGTGGTTTCATATTATTGATAATTGATCGTATTAATTTTAAACCGAAACACTTTGAGATTAAGGATTATCCAGCATCTTTGGCAGTAAAGATAGGTTTATTTCAGTGTCTTGCCATGATTCCCGGAACGTCTCGTTCGGGAGCTACTATTATTGGTGCTTTGATGTTTGGTGCTGATAAGCGTTCGGCCACAGAGTTTTCCTTCTTTTTATCAATGCCGACAATTATTGGTGCTTGCGCTTTAGATTTTTATAAAAATCGTGCGGCTATCATGAATGATACAGGAATTTCAATTATTATTGGTTGCTTTTCTGCTTTTGTAACGGGACTAATCGTTGTACGGTTTTTATTGAACTTTATATCAAAGCGAGGGTATGCCCTGTTTGCTTTGTGGAGAATAATTTTTGGCGTTATAGGATTATTAATGGGAATTCTTTTTTAAAAAGAGAATCATATAAAGCAGAGTGCTTTAATAAGTGGAAAGTGATGCAGATTTCTTGCATGGATCTACTCCATAACCAGGAGCACATTTAATAGATTGCGTATCGTTAGTTCTTGGAGCTGTTAGAGATCCAGCAAGGATTATGATCATTGCATATAAAAATAGCGTTACAGGCTTTAACATGTAAACTAAGACCTTTCCAATAATATCTCTCTAGGAGAATATTAAGATGAAAATATATTGCTTTCGTTTAGAGATAATCTCGGCTGAGATCAATAGATAAATTTCATATTTTGGTAAATTAAAAAACATACTAAAAGCACCTTATCAATATAATATTTTTTGACCTTTATTTTTTCAAAACTATGAAGATTCTTATTGGAAAACTTGTTTGAAGAATGGTGATATTCAGGAAACATGTCTTTTAAAAAATAGATTTATGCTACGATGGTTTTTCGGATTATTATGAGCAGCGAGTTATAGGTATAATTTTTTCATGAAAAATATATGATATGTTATTTTTTGATTTAAATTCTTGGTATATGCCGTATCAAGTACATAAAATACGAAGAAGTTATAGATAAATATCAAAAGTATTCGTAATACCAGTGGTCATGGCAGATAATTTCGTTCACACTTGTAAAAATGCATTGATAAAAAGGAGATTGTTTTTCAGAATTTGTCAGATTTTTTTCTGGGAACAGAGGATATTTATATTCCACAAGGAGAGGGAATCGTTTGCAGGATAGAAATAAAAAGAGTTATAGGGATTCGACGAAAGTTTTGTAGGTGTAAAACAAGTAGAGAGCTGTTTAAAACTCTTATTCAAGACGAGGGATCTGACGTTTTTCTCGTTTTATTTTTGGGGTGAGAGAGGATTTTCTTCTTTTATTGATGGTTCCGATGTTTCTTAAAAACAGATAATCTTCGCTTATGAGGGGAAGCATCCAACAACAGAGAAGCCAATTGTTAGTTTAAGATAAGCAAAGCTGTTATGTTATTGAAATATAAGAATATTTTTGCCAGAGGCATCGGAATACAGGAATTATATTAATTTCATGGAAGTATTTTCTGGTAGAATGTTAGTATCTCATTGTAGGTTGATTTCACATTACTGCCAATATATAGTTTTATATTGTATTTAAGTGTTTTATTTAACTGTATATTATCATTATTTCCCCTTACCTTTTTTGTTAGGTTCGGGAACAATAAGGGAATCAGCAATACGTCTAGATGTCTTAATACCTAGATTTATACGGTCTGCTCCTTTGGTGTATGCTTTTGCCTGCGTTATGCTTTTCCATCCATATGTAGCCATTAAATCGTGTGAGGTCGCTCCTGATTCAACTGAAAGAATAGCAGAGAGTTTTCTAACGCCATGAGCGGATTTGTTAACTCCTGTCAGTTTAGATTTTCTTATAAACCAAAGGCTTAAACGCTGGGCTGTAGATATGAAAAATGTGTCTTTGCCTGTAGGTTTTGTTTCAAGAAGTTTCATGAGATGATCTGGAAGCTTAATGGTAATTATCGTTCCTGTTTTTTGGGTTTTTATGGAAAAGACGTTGCCCTTTAAATGCTGATGATCCGCTCTACGGGGCATCCGAGCATCTAAGCCTCGTATATAGTAAGAATTAAAAAACCAAACGGGGGAGGGGGAATGGTGTCATCTTGCCAATAGTTCCGAAATAAACTCATGTCTTCTCTTGTCCAAGATTTAAATCCATCAGTTTTTTATTTTGGCTTTTCTACTCCAATGCATGGGTTTACTTTTAAGTATTCGTGCTTAACCGCCCTATTAAACAAACCACGCATTGAATAAGGAAAGAAAAGTCTTACTACTTTATATCTTGTACATTGAGGAGACGCTGATCTTTTTCCCGTATCTTTTTCCAATAATCTTTGTGGGAAAGCGTTGATTTAAGATAGGACATATTTCTTGCCGCTGCTTCTGGAGATAGATCTTGTTGAGCGATAGTATAAGCCTCTTTAATGCGTCCTTGTAAACCAACAACGAGAGCAAGGTTTTGTCGCACACTGCTATTAGCGCCTTGCATTGCCGAGGCAATGCGCAAGTTCTCTTCAGACTTCTGTATATTTCCTTCTAAGAGATAGGACATTGCCATATTAGAAAGAATAGAAGGCTCGTTGGGAGCGAAATCTAAGGCATTGTTAAATTGTGTTCGTGCTTCATGGTATCTTCCCATCTGGGACAAAATAGATGCTTTAGCAGAAATCAGCTTCCAATCAGGCATATCAGGTGTCTGGGCACGTTCAATTGCAGCAAGGGCTTCTTCCAAATATCCAGCAGCAGCCAAAGCTTTGCCGTACTCTGAGAGTGTACTCCTATCATTTGGATTTTGTATGATGATCTGTTGCATAACGGCAAGTGCCTGCTTAGAACGACCTACTCTTCGTAAGACATCGGCATATGCAATGCCTACCTTTTTGTTTTTGGGATTTGATTGGTATTGATTCCCGATTTTATCTGCAACACCGAGCAGTTGTTCGTAACTCATGTTTTCTAATAATTCAACTTTATAAGCAGAAACATTAGAATATTTTAATGAAGAACAGCTTGTCCCGAGCATTAGAAAAGCCAGAATAGCTTTTAATTTGTTGATTTGTACGAAAGATAACAAAGAGGAATAAGATCTCTTCAAGATAGTCATTTTTTATCCTTGTCAAATTATTATATTACAAGCGCATAAATTATTGAAATATAAATCCCGCAAATAAACTGCGTACTGAAAATTCTAAAAGCCATTATATCTTTTTTATAGAAGGAAATCCCAATTCTAAACTTTTAACTGGTATATCTATACAATGGCGTAAAAATTTCTTGTGAACAAAAAAACATATCCGATATTGTAAATATTATGTTCTTCTGGAAAGAGAACTTCTCTATTGTCGCATATAATTTTCATCACGACAAGATTTTTAGATTCCTGATAGAAGATTTGATATTCTGCTATGGGGGAGGAAAGGGAGAAAATATACAGATATTATAGAATGGGTTTTAGGATTACGATTTTTAAAGACAATATTATATACAAGAAAATAGGGAATCCTTTATTTGATCCACCAGTATATCTGGGCAATTCAGACTCGTTTGATAGAGAAAATATCATCTTAAGATGTCATCGCACTGAAGAAAGATAGCAAAAGCTTTTCTTAGGTAAACATCAGAAGTGTTCTTTTGATAAGGAAAGTATTTCTTCGAATTGGCAATAAAATCTTTTAAAGCGAGAGCGATATATTTTCTAGGATGGATATTTTATGCTTTCTGAGGATTTTGCACAACAGAAAATTTTAATCCACTCCAGAAGGGAAAAGATGGGACTATTTTTATGTTGTTTGCTGTTAATGGAACGTTTTCTTCAATAGATTCGTTAATTTTATCTATGCGAGCGATAGCCAAAGCTCTGTGTTCTACAACGATTCCAAGTATCCCGATTGTCTTGTTTGCAGCGAGAATAGGAGATCCTTTAGGGGGTAAGAAGGAATTTCCTATTATCATGATTGAACGTTTTCGAATCATGTTACGGTGCTTCATTCGAGAAATAATTTCTTGTCCAATATAGCAACCTTTCGTAAAAGAAATTCCTTTGTTCATATCCATCAAAAGATCATAAGGAAGCACCGAAGATGAAGGATAGTCAATGTCAGGATCAACTATTCCATGATCGATCCTTAAGTTATAATATTCTTTCGGATCAATCGTGGAATCTATACTACATCCCTGTGTCCTCTGAAGCGACACGCCAGCTATTGAAAATCTTTCGTCAATGAAAGAAGGATTTTCCGAGAAATTATCTTGATTCCAAGATAAAGTCACGCCACTGATTTTTTGCGCTTCGAAAGTGACATTCGCTCGTAGTCTGTAGAGAAATAATTTTTTCATAAGCAAATCAGATTGATCGCTATCTATTTCCAAAACAAAAACATCTTCTTCAAGTTTACTGATTAAAAAGTAAAATAAAATTTTTCCTTGGGGTGAGAGTAGCGCGGTGCCACGTGCAATGCCAAAAGGCAAGGCATTTATTTTCGCAGGGATAATATTTTGTAGGAAAGATTGAGCAGAATTACCGCTAATTGTAATAAATGATCGATTTGGTAGATAAATAGAGGGCATTCAGAATCTCACACAAGATTGTAGTTAATATTTTTTTGTCATAACCTAAAATGAAGATAGACTTATAATCTCTCCTTTTTTACTGAAGATATTTTTAAAAAATATCTTTGCGCTGGAAGGGAAAATTTCAATCAAAACACTATATCCCCCCATACCAGCCATTATTTCCAGAGAAGTATCGAAAATGGTTCAGCACGATTCTATCGGCAACACACTAACCAAGAATCTAGAATTCAATAGCGATAATCCCTTCTTACAGGATATTATTCTGCCTAAAAGATAGATTGGGGATCATGAAAATCTAGGGATTATTCATTGAATAATGCGTTTAGGAGAAAATTCTCCTGCTAACATACGAGCCTTAAGGGAATTTAAGAGATTTTCCACTTTTTCTTCTCCGTGCATCCGAACTGTTTCGCGAATCGCTAAAATTATAGCAGCATTAGCGATAATTTCCGGTTCAATACCATCTGCCATACCATCAGCCCAGGCTTCATTTTGATACTCAATGGCAACTTGCATTTTTTCATGAAGGAGGATGGTGTCAATGTCTTGAGGATTATTTTCCATGATTCGCACACTTTCTATAATTTATACTCCTAGTTAACACACTATAACAGAGAAATCCCAACACAGCACATATCAAGGGCTAACAACTTTATTAACTTAGAATCATCCATTGTAATGAAGAAATTCTTATTCCATAGGATGTTTTGTAAGTGTTAAATAGTATAGAAATTGTATCTTAACAAGGTGAATTTATTCCTCCATGTAAGCACTTGATTTTACTTCAATTTCTAATCTTTCTCCTTGCCTTTATACTATGGTTCGGAGTTTGTGTCTATAGAA
>NZ_JACETX010000074.1 GCF_014048425.1 Candidatus Liberibacter sp.
TATCACGATTTCCTTCGTTTTTATCTTAGATTTTTTAACAATTAACAAAACTACTTTTGTTGATTCTTGTCCACATAAGCAGAGAGGACACGCACAATCCGAGCTGCAGGAGCATTAACGACTCTGACCAACTTGGATGCACTCATCTGAATCGAGCCTAAAATCTTTGCACGTATCTCATCAAGACTTTGCAAAGACGCAATTCCTTGGATGGAGGGTTCATCAAGGATACTTTTATCCATAACTCCACCGAGAATAATAAACTGATCCGAATCTTTTGAAAAAGCAACAGAAGCCTTAGGGGCAACAATAGGGTCAGCACCGTAAACAATCAAGGACTGACCACTAAAAAGACTGGAAATATCTTGAAAATCGGTTCCCTGGACAGCAATCTTAACCAGACGATTTTTCGCGACCCTAACACATCCACCTGCTTCCCGCAAACTCTTCCTCAAACCATTGATCTGCGCAACATTTATGCCCTTATAATGAGCGACAACCACAGATCCAGAAGAAGCAAAAATTTTTCCTAATTCAGCAACTTCAATACTTTTTTCTTGCCTTTTCAACTCTTATCTCCAGTTGATGTACATACAAACACATACACAACATCTCTCTTCGTCTACAACCTATTGAGCTATAAAGAAACCTCACCTAGAACCAAAATTTACCCCCTAATTACCGAAATCTCTTACTTATAAGAAAAAGATCAAAAAAGGAATAAAAAATGAGAAATCCCTTATGCGAAAACAATAGGGAACATAACCATTAAACAGAGATTCCTGAAAGGTCAACCTTTATACCACATCCCATAGTCGACGATAAAGTAATACGCTTCACATAATCACCCTTGGCAGCAGAAGGCTTTGCTTTCACAACCGAATCAATAAAAGCAAGGATATTTTCTTCTATTTCTTTGTTTCCAAAAGAAATTTTACCTATCCCTGCATGAATGATGCCCGCCTTTTCAACTCGAAACTCAACAGCCCCTCCTTTTGCCGCCTTAACAGCAGCAGAAACATCCATAGTAACCGTACCAATTCTTGGATTAGGCATAATACCACGAGGACCTAATATCTTACCCAAACGACCAACCAAAGGCATCATATCCGGAGTTGCAATACAGCGATCAAAGTCAATTTTACCGCTCTCAACAACACCAAAAAGATCCTCTGCTCCAACAATATCCGCCCCAGCAGCTCTAGCTTCATCAGCCTTAGCGGAACGCGCAAAAACAGCTACGCGAACATTAACGCCTGTACCATTAGGCATACTCACCACACCTCGAACCATCTGGTTTGCATGACGAGGATCAACCCCCAAATTCATCGCTATCTCAACAGTTTCATCAAACTTAGCTATAGCACGCTCTTTTAGCATAGCAATAGCCTCGCTTAATCCATAAAACATAGAACGATCAATGCCTTGAGATATTTTTTGCATACGCTTTGATATTCTAGACATAACCTTTAATCCACCACATCCAGACCCATAGAACAAGCTGAACCTTCCACCATACTCATAGCCCCCTCAATAGTAATTGCACCCATATCCTGCATTTTACGCTCAGCAATCTCACGAATCTTCTTGCGAGAAACAGATCCACAAATTTCTTTTCCGGGAGACTTGGATCCTGATTTAATTCCCGCCTCCCTTTTTAGAAAAAAACTAACAGGCGGCTGACTCATCGTAAAAGTAAACGACTTATCCTGATAGCAAGTTATTACTGTTGGGATAGGAATCCCTTTTTCTATATCCTGCGTAACCGCATTAAACGCCTTACAAAACTCCATGATATTAATGCCACGCTGACCAAGAGCTGGACCCACCGGCGGCGAAGGCTTCGCAGAAGCTGCCTCTATCTGCAACTTAACGAAATCCTTAATCTTTTTAGCCATTTTTCCCTGACCTTTTCAAACAAAACAACGAACATAAAACTTACAAGATCCAGAAATTACAAGCACACAATAAGAAATAAAGCAATCCCATACAACAGGGATATCAAATAAATCTTTTCAAAAAGCAAGCAAATCCTGTTTTATAAAATCAAACCACTTTTTCAACCTGATTATACGCCAACTCAACCGGAGTAGCGCGACCAAAAATCAAAACCTCCACCTTAAGACGAGATTTTTCCTCGTCGACATCTTTGACAACGCCGTTAAAAGACGCAAAAGGACCATCAGAAACACAAACCCGCTCACCAATCTCAAAAATAATAGAGGATACAGGACGCTGAACAGCCGCCTCAACCTGCTCTATAATACGCCGAACTTCAAAATCTGGAATGGGAGACGGCTTATTATCAAACCCAAGAAAACCTATCACTTTTGATGTATTCTTCATGGTATGATAGACTTCATCTGTCATAACCACCTTAACCAATAAATAACCAGGAAAAAACTTACGCTCAGAATCGAGTTTTCGCCCTTTGCGAACACTCACAACTTTCTCCGTAGGAATTATAACCTCATCCAAAAGATCGCGCAATCCAATCCTACTCAATCTCTCACACATAGATTCAGCTACCTTCTGTTCGAAGTTAGAATATGTATGGACTATGTACCAACGAGATATCATTCCACCACCTGAAAATTAATCACCTACACCTAAAATAGTCTGCATAATCCATCCTATCAACTGGTCAATCGCAAAAAAAAACAAAGATGATATCAGAACTATAATCATAACAACAGCAACTGACACCAAAACCTCGCGACGAGATGGCCAAAAAACCTTCTTAATTTCAGCACTTACTTGCCTAAAAAACCCTACTATACCCAACTTATAAGCCATAAAAAACTTTCACGTTACCACATTCCAGGACAATCATCAATACATAAAGAAAAAAGAAAACCTATTCAAAACCAACCAAAAACACTTTATGCCCACTTGGATGGCAAGGGCAGCGGGGTTCGAACCCACGACCTGCGGTTTTGGAGACCGCCGCTCTACCAACTGAGCTATACCCTTTTAAATAAACAAAATCTACACCACACAACAGAAAAAGAATGTACAATTTCTCGCACGGAGGAATGCACGGAGGAATCAAGTATCCAAGAATCAAATGCCTTCAAACATATACGGATATTCTGACCTCTCATCTATATCACC
>NZ_JACETX010000011.1 GCF_014048425.1 Candidatus Liberibacter sp.
AATTTATAAATAATATGAACGACTGTAACTTATTCCAAATCACAGCCGTTCAAAAATACTCTTGATTGCAAAAAGTTGCGCATACAAAGAATGACTTCAAACTATAATACTAAGACCGCAACTAAAATACGCTTATTAAATCACCCGCCGTCGTGAGAGTGGTAGAATTTTTTACTGCGTTTCTATTTGGCGGCGGAAAATTTATTTGTAATATCCATAAATTTGTTATTGATGGCGCCTCCAAGAGCCGATGCTCCGGCGATCATCGCTACTGCTATAAGAGAAGCGATCAAACCGTATTCAATAGCTGTAGCGCCAGATTCGTCTTTTAAAAAATCTTTTAATAAATTAATTTTCATGTCAAAAAGCCTTATTTAAATAAATAAAAATTATATATTTATAATATAATATATTGCGATATAATATATCGTCGTAATATATATTATTATATAAATAATTCATTATGATTAATTTTTTATATTGCATTATAATATATTATATATAATTACCTGCAATTATTTATATATATAAACAAATATATATTTTATATAATATATATTATATTTATATTATAAATTATATATATGGTATATAAATCAAAATATTTTTATTTGATGTCTTTAAAATAGATCTATACTGTGCTGTGATAATACTATGGATCTCGTATTCTGTTTTTCGGAATATTAGCAAACCATCTGCAATGTTTTCATATTTTAAGATTGAGTAATATGCGTTTTGGAAATTAACTTTGAGCAAACAATGGAGTGGATCTATTATATTTGGGATTTTATCTTGCAAAGAGTGATTCTTTTTTTAAGAAAGTCATGGTAAATATTCGTAAAAGGGATAAATAGATTGTCTATTTTATTGTGTATTCTAATCTAAGAAAGAGAATGAGATGATTTTTTTTGCTGTTTTTTTTATTGTGCCTTTTTGTTTGGCGATGGCGGCTTTATTCGATCTTTTTTCTACTAGAATACCAAACTGGATTTCAATAGTTATCGTTTGTTCATATGTTTTAGTTACTCCTTTCATGAAATTGGGGTTTATGCCAATTGCATACCATTTTATAGTTGGTTTTATTGTTTTTATTATTTGTTTTGGTTTCTTTGTAGCCAATATTATGGGAGGAGGAGACGTAAAGCTTTTGACGTCATTGGCTATATGGTTTGGTTGGGATTATTCGCTTTTGCAATTTTTCGTTTTTGTTTCGGTCTTTGGAGGCATTTTATCTATGGTCGTTCTCTTAATGAGAAGTTATCGGTTTGTTATTTTATCCATGGGTTTGAGCCTTCCGAAAAGTTTTTTGATGAAGGATAAAATTCCCTACGGTCTTGCTATTGCAGCAGGTGGATTTGCGAGCTATCCAGATTGCTATTTATTTAGAATTGCCCTAGAGCAAGGGCCTTGGTAAATCGCAGTATTTTAACCGTTTCTATTGTGGTTTTTGACGATTATTTTCATAAATGATATTTTTAAATATTCTTCCTATTGTCATAGGACGCACTGTAAATTAGTCTATAAAATATAATTTTAGAGATTCTTTGATAATTTTATTTCGTAATTTTTAACTATAATTATACCATTATTGTGCTTCACTCTACGGTATGAGTTTTAAGTATTTTATTAATTTATAGGACATTAAATGAAATTAGCACGCCTTACAATAATCTCTGCATCTGCTATAGCTGCCGTTATTGCCGGAGTTTTGGCAATGCGTCTTGCAGAGAGAGGTCCTGTTCAAAAAATTGAAATAGAAAGTAGTCCCAAGATCAAATTGGTTAATATCCTAGTATCCGACGATAATTTGCCAGTAGGATCGACACTCAATAGCAGTGTTTTGAAGTGGGTTGCTTTCCCTGAGGAAAATGTATTTGATGGTTTCATTGACGATGTACATAGGCCTAAAGCTATTGAAGAGCTTGATGGAACCATATTGCGTATCCCTCTTTTGAAGGGAGATCCCGTTCGTACCGAAAAAATTGTTGATTCTTCTCACGGAAATATATCCTCGTTACTTCCTCGAGGGAAACGAGCCTTTGCGACTGATATTTCGGTTTCTACTGCTTCTGGAGGCATGATAATTCCCGGCGATCGTGTCGATGTAATGATGACACGTTCCGTTGGTGAAGGAAAAACATTTGCAGAAACTATACTCAGTAATATTCGGGTCTTGGCGATAGATCAATCTTTAGAAGGAGAGGAAAACAATAAGAAGTCGCTGATTGGCGCAACTGCTACGTTGGAGCTTACGCCTGGGCAGGCGAAAGTTCTGCTTATTGCGCAACAGGTGGCATCGAGATTGACTCTTGTATTGCGTTCTGTCGCAGATGCTAAGGAAGCAGATTCTGGGGATTCTTGGTCTCTTTTAGGAGATCAATCAGAATCAGAAAATCAAACGATTCAAATCATAAAAGCTAGCTCTTATGATAGAGGGGAATTATCAAGATGAAGAAATTGCAACGCATTCTCAGGGTGTTTGTTGGATTTTTTTTAATTGGCGCCGATTCTGCATTTTCGCGAGTAGCAGAATTTGACGGTCAAGCCAATACCATAAGCATAGGTTCCTCGGAAATAGGAAAAAATAAGAATATAAAAATTGGATTAAATAAAGTGCTGGTTTTGAGGTTGCCATTGCCTGCTCGAGATGTTCTCGTTTCCGATCCTAGTAAGGTGGATGTTGTAATACATGCTGCGCAGGTGATTTATGTTTTTGGAAAAGGAATTGGTCAAGCAAATGTTTTTATTTTTGAGAATGATAATAGTAAAGAAATCATAAAACTGAATATTCAGGTTGAGCGTGATATAGGTCATCTTGAGGGTACTTTAAGGCGTTTTATTCCTGATTCCGAGATTAATGTGGAGATGGTATCTGATAATGTGGTTTTGCACGGAAGTGTTCGCAATATTCAAGACTCTCTGCGTGCCGTTGAACTGGCTGATGCCTTTATTAAGCAGGGTGGAGATCAGGCGATCGCTAGCAGTAATATAGGGAGATTTAATCTGCATGGTAATCAATCTAAAATTGTCAATTTATTGACTATTCAAGAAGATGATCAGGTAATGGTTCACCTTACTATTTCAGAAGTGCGACGTGAGGTATTAAAACAGATCGGATTTACTAGTTCTATTCATCAATCAGCAAACGGCAGTTCTTCGTCAAATAATTTAGAATCATTGGAGTTTAATTTCAATGACAAGGCTTTAAATACTATGACTCTAGGTGGGGCACTGAGTAGTTATGCTATAAAAACTATGTTGGGTGCGCTTGAACAAGCCAAGGCTATTCGTATTTTAGCAGAGCCGACGGTAGCGGCTGTTTCGGGCAAACCCGCCAAGTTCAGGGTTGGAGGTGAGCGCTTATACCATAACGTTGATAAAAATGGTACAGTGACTATGTCATCACATGAGTATGGTATTATGCTTAATTGTACACCCACGGTATTATCTTCGGGACGGATTAGTTTGCGAATTGAAACGGAGGTCTCTGAACCGGTGCAAGTCGCAGGAGAAGGTTCCGGGGAATATCGTACCCGCAAGCTTGAAACTACTCTTGAATTGCCCTCTGGGGGATCAATGGTATTGGCGGGATTGATAAAAGACGACATACAACAGACTAGGAGCGGTGTACCGGTGTTGTCGAAAATTCCGATTTTAGGATCACTTTTTGGTTCAAAAAAATTTGATAGGGAGGAAACAGAGACGATTATCATAGCAACACCATACCTTGTTAAGGCTGTCTCAAAAAATGATTTAGTTCGTCCAGACGATAATTTTGATGTTGAGAGTGACGTTAAATCCTTTTTCTTGAATCGTGTCAATAAGATATATGGGCGTAAAGAAGAATCGGAAAAAGAAAAGCAGAATTATCAAGGTGCAGTTGGTTTCATCTACAAATAGGGATGGAGAATGTGGTGGAAAATATGAGTATACGTTTTGTGAAATTAGTTAGTTTTTTGAGATTAATAAGAATTGCAAGGAGGATTTTACATAAAATATCTTTTTTAAAGATTTTTATTATAGTGCAATCGGTGTTTTTTCTGTCAGCTTGTGGACCGAAAACAAGTCCTTTTGTGATGGTTCCTGGTAATAATTATAAAGAAAGACATCCGATTGTTATGAAGACGGTAGAACAGGGCATAAATTTGCCAATTTTATCTGGTAGGGGAAACATAACGCTTGCTATGCGTGAAACGATAAATGGCTTTCTGGATAGATATAAAGCGGATAGTTCAAGTGTTCTTTACATAATGATACCGAATTCGACGGCGGATTTTTTTGCGATAAAATCTGTCGTAAGCAGTATTCGAGGTATGATTTCTTCCAAGGGAATTCCTGAAAGGGATATTTTGGAGAGGATATATAGCACCGATCATAAATCCAATATTAATATAATTCGAATGAGCTATTATGCAGTGAGGCCTGTTACTGATGGTTGTGGGAAGTGGCTAGAAGATATGTTGAATAGTAATATGTCAAATCGCAATTGGAGTAATTTTGGTTGTGCTTTTCAGCATAATTTAGCTGCTCAAGTAGTTAGTCCGATAGATTTATTCATCCCACGTGGGATGATGCCTCCTGATGCTGCTCAGCGCGATCATACTATGCGTGATTACCGTGAAAAATAAGACTAACAAGGGAAAAAGACAATACAAGGGATGAAAAATATCAGGATGAAACCTGAAGGGGAGAATGGAAATGAGTATTGAATGCGATCCGGATAAGGAATCAACTGATACGCAGGCTGGATTTGATAATAGTCTCGAAGGTATACGCTTATTGCCGCGTATATCTGTTCACGTTTTTTATGAAACTGAAACTCTATGCTCTATAGTAGAAAAATCTAAGACTGATCGCCGAATGTCTCGGATTAGTATGCGGTTAACTAAAGGATCAGTTTCTGAGGCGGTCAAAATGTTTTCCTCTATGGCTACTCCCGGCTTGATTATTCTGCAGATAAGGGTGGATTCTAAAGAGATTTTGAAGATGTTAGAACCTTTATCCGAGGTTTGTGATCCTGAAACAAAGGTTATCATAGTAGGGAGTAGCAACGATGTGTCTCTTTACCGAGAATTGATTAGAAATGGTATATCTGAGTATTTAGTCGAACCTTTCTCTGCAGCGGATCTTATTAAGGCTATGGGTATAGCTTGTTCCTCTTCAGAAGAAGCGTCAGGGGGAACATCATTTGGTCGTTCAATAGTCTTTATAGGATCCAAAGGTGGCTCGGGGTCTTCAACTATAGCGCATAATTGTGCATTTAATATTGCTTCTATTTTTGATTTAGAGACTATTTTAGCAGACCTTGATCTTCCGTATGGTACTGCCAATATAAACTTTGATCAGGATCCTATACAGGGAATTTCTGAGGCTATTTATTCTTCCAATCAAATTGATCATGTATTTATTGATCGTTTGCTCGTACGTTGTGCCGAGAAATTATCGCTTTTGGCGGCTCCGTCATCCTTAGTTCGTACGTATGATTTTGATGAAAATAAGATTATTTCGATACTTGATGTATTGCAAGGGTCTTTTCCAATTACAATTTTTGATATGCCTCATATATGGAATATCTGGACTCGAGCAGTTCTCGTAGCAAGTGATAAGGTTGTGATAACGACTTCTCCTGATCTTGCAAGCTTACGTAATGCTAAGAATATAATTGATGTTTTAGGAAATCTTCGTCCTAATGATCAGCCTCCTTATCTTGTTCTTAACCAGGTGGGTATGCCAAGCAAGCCTGAGATTTCTATTGAGGATTTCTGTGGGACGTTAGGTATAAAACCTGCTGCCGTTATTCCTTTTGATAGTGCTGTTTTTGGTGCAGCTGCTAATTCTGGGAGAATGATCAGTGAAATCAGTTCTAATTCGTCTATTTCGAATATCTTGGTGAATTTTGTCCATATTCTTACTGATCGTGTAACTATGGAGAAACCAAAAAGTGGTATATATGATAGGATAAAGGGTCTTTTGAGAATAAAGTGATTTTAGGTTTAGCGTAAGGGTAATAAATGTTCGGCAAACGTGAAAAAAAAAATCTGGAGAAAGCAAGAAACAAAACTCTTGATTCCGTCGAAGACGATGCAGTCGTGGCAAATGATAAAAAGGAACGAGATGATCTTTCGTTAACAGTCTTTTCTGCTCCTGCCAAGGAAGAAAAAGTAGCTGATTCTTCGAAAAGGCATGGTCCTGGTTATTATGAAATCAAGATGACTGTGTTTGCGACGCTTATCGAAATGATGGATGTGACGCAACTTTCTCAGTATGGTCAGCAAGATGCCCAGAAAGAAATTAGGGATCTTGTAAACGAGATCATTAATGTCAAGGGAATAGTTATGCCAGCCTCTGAGCAAGAGGACCTTCTTGGCGATATTTGCAATGATATCTTAGGCTATGGACCGCTTCAGCCTCTTGTTGCACGGGATGATATATCGGACATCATGGTGAATGGTGCTAAAAGGATATTCATTGAAGTTGGCGGAAAAACCATTAAAACAGATATATCTTTTCAGGATAATACCCAGCTTCTTTCGATATGTCAACGTATGGTAAGTCAAGTAGGTCGTCGTATAGATGAGGCAAGTCCTATTTGTGATGCACGTTTGCCGGATGGTTCACGTATAAATGTTATTATCCCCCCTCTTTCTCTAGATGGTCCTTCTTTGACTATTCGTAAATTTAAGAAGGATAAGCTTACTTTAGATCATCTAGTTCGATTTGGCGCGATAACGCCTGAGGGTGCTACTTTGTTAAAAATTATAAGTCGCATCAGATGTAATATCTTGATTTCTGGTGGTACTGGTTCTGGAAAAACGACATTGCTCAACTGTTTGACACGTTATATAGATCAGGATGAACGTATAGTTACGTGTGAGGATACAGCTGAACTCCAATTGCAACAACCTCATGTGGTTCGCCTAGAAACGCGACCTGTCAATATTGAAGGTGAGGGTGAGATCACTATGCGGGATTTAGTCAAGAACTGTCTGCGTATGCGTCCCGAACGTATTATCTTGGGAGAGGTTCGTGGTCCAGAGGTTTTGGATCTTTTGCAGGCGATGAATACAGGCCATGACGGATCTATGGGAACTATACATGCCAATAATGCCAGGGAGAGTTTTGGTAGAATGGAGACGATGATCGCCATGGGAGGATTTACTCTTCCATCTCGGATGGTGAGGGAGATTATTGCTTCTTCCTTGGATATTATTGTTCAGACACAACGGTTACGAGATGGTTCTAGAAGAATTACAAATATTTGTGAAATTATTGGGATGGAGGGAGATGTTATAATCACTCAAGATCTAATCAAATATGAAATTTCAGGAGAAGATATTTCAGGAAAGCTAATAGGTCGACACGTTTCTTCCGGAGTCAATCGACCACGTTTCTGGAGCCGAGCACTCCAGTATGGTGAAGAAGAACGTCTAGCAGACGCTCTTGATTCCTTGGAAAAAGGGAAAGAAAATTCTGGAGAATTCAATGGTATTTGATATGGTTTTTTTTGCCTTTGTGGGATTGAGCGTCTGTTCTTTGGTTGCTCTTTATTACGCAGTTTTTTATGATAAAGTGGCAAGTGAAAGAAAATCTTCTTCCCGTATAACCCAGATAAAGTCCGGTAATAGTGGACCTGTTACTAGTACAGCGACGAGGCGTCGCAAAGAGTTGCGGGAAATAATGGATAAAATGGAGCAAGAACGCAAGCTCAAAACTGGGAACTCTTCCAACATAAGAGCTTTGATATCTCATTCCGGGCTTCCTATTACAAGAGAGTATTTTTATATTGCTAGCGCTGTATTGGGTTTTTTAATATTTGTTATATTATATATAACAGTAAATTCTAGTTTTATTATTATTTTTTTGGCCGCCATTTCGGCCGGATTAATCGTTCCTCGTATGTTTTTAAAGTACATAATAAAACGTAGACAAGCCAAGTTCTTGGAGGAGTTTCCAAATTCTTTGGATATAATTATACGTGCAGTGCGTTCTGGATTACCGGTATCTGATTCAATAAAAATAATTGTTAGTCAATCATCCGATCCTGTTCGGGCGGAATTTCGTCGTATTACTGAATCTCAACAGTTAGGATTGAGTGTCTCGGAGAGTGTTGCTCGTATGATGCGTTATATGCCACTTCGGGAAGTTGCTTTTTTTTCGACGGTTATTACTATTCAAGCTCAATCAGGGGGAAATCTTTCTGAAGCCTTATCCAATTTATCGAGAGTTTTGCGTGATCGCAAAAAGATGAAGGGGAAAGTTAAAGCTATGGCGATGGAAGCAAAAGCTTCGGCTTGGATAATAGGATCCTTGCCTTTTATTGTATCTTCTCTTGTTTACTTTACATCTCCGCAATACATGAGCATTCTTTTTATAGATCCCAGAGGGAACATGCTTCTTGGAATTGCAGCTGTTTTGATGGTTTTTGGAATAGTAGTAATGCGTTTGATGATAAATTTTGATATGTAGTTCTTAGGATAAGAGTCATGCTGTCTTATGTATTTTCCTTTTTTGATAGCACTAGTGTACTACTTGCATTGACAGTTGCGGTTTCAGTTTTTTCCGTGATTTATGCATTGGTTCTTCCTGTTTTAGAACGCAATGATTTAGCAGAGAGGATGAAGGCTGTTTCTACCGAAAGAGAAGCTCTGCGTCAGAAACAACGTATGCGTTTAAATAAATCGAAGAGTTCTGGATTGCGTTCTCACGAAAACAAGTCTTTGAGGAAGTGGGTAGATAAGCTTAATTTGCGTAAAATGCTTGTAGATGAAAATACTGTGAATCGCATGCGTTCTGCTGGTTTTCGATCTGAATATGCGTTGAATATTTTGTTGCTATCCCGTTTTATTTTGCCATGTATTTTCCTCTTTTTGGGGATTATATGGATATTTGGTTTTAGCAAATTGATTCACTATTCTTTTATGAATCGGTTTTTTATTACGCTATTGATAGGTTATGTGGGATTTTATACACCTAATTTATGCGTTGCAAATCTTATCAAGAAAAGACAGGATTCTATAAGGCGTGCTTGGCCAGATGCTCTGGATTTGCTTTTGATATGTGTTGAATCAGGGATTTCGGTAGATCAATCTTTGGTTCGTGTTGCGGAAGAGGTGAGTGGACAATCAATTCCTCTCTCGGAAGAGATATTTTTGACTACAGCTGAGTTGTCGTTCTTACCGAATAGACAATTGGCATTTGAAAATTTTTATAATCGTACGCAGATGGATTGTGTAAGAAATGTTATGCAAGCTTTTATACAAGCAGATCGATATGGAACATCAATAGGTGATTCGCTACGTATTTTAGTTGAAGAAAGTAGAACCGAGCGTATGACCGAAATAGAAAAGAAGGCTGCTGCTTTGCCACCAAAATTGACTGTACCTATGATTATATTTTTCTTGCCTGTGTTGTTGTTGATTATTCTTGGTCCAGCAATTTTGAATATTATGGATCACTTTAAATAAGTAAAAGAGCTTTTTATTTTGTTGAGGTGATTGTTTTATTGTATCGAATAGGAAGCAAGAAGCTGTTTTTTACTTTGGTAAGGATGTGATATTCTTTAGTATAGATTGGCATATTTCTTGCGCATGCTTTGAAATTAAATATTTTTATATGTGAATGGAATGATGATCCATTCTTGATTGTCTCATAAAAAAGAAGCAAGACGCATGATAGAATCGCGGGGGAGTTGATTAAAACAGAGGGTTTATGTTGATTTCCTGTGATATTAGGATTAATCCATAGACAATCGATTGTCGGTATGTGTTTTATAAATGGAAGAACTGTCAATTTTTTAGAAGAGCTTAGAAGACAAAGTAATCTATCGGAGTATCGAAAAAATATTTTTGGGAAAGATTGTTAATTATGCAGAAAGCTTTATAGATTGTTTTGGATTGAGCCGTTTATAGAATAAATTTTTCTTGCGATTGTAATTTTCGATCTTGCCCCTGCTCTTGATATATTGATAAGGGGGTAATTCTATAATCAGGATTTTCACTGAATTTTTTCTCAATCAATGATTTGGAAAAAGGATTAATAGCTGGGATATATTTATCAAAATCTTCAAAGGAGAACTGATATTATTCTGAATAAACATGCTCTTCTTTAAGGATTTGCGGGAAAGTTTTTTGTATTTGCTATGATTTTATTGATTGTAGGTTTATCTATTTCAAGACTCTAAGGATATTCAATAAATTTTTTATAACAGTGATTTTAGATGATGATCTTATGTATAGAATATGCACCATATAAGGTGATATTAAGTTAGGTAATAAACAAGATTAATGGACACGGAGGATGGTGATGGGAGACGCATACTCTGTCAATTAGAACTTTGTTTATTAATAGGATAACACAAAGCAGAAGCAGGAAAAGAATTTTCTGGTAGCTTTTTTGGATGTCTCTAAGGGATTTTTAATATAGTTATTCAATAGTATTGTAGCGAAAATTTTGTGTAAGAAACTCTGAAAGTAAAAGATGTCTCTTTGTGTTAGAATGGTCCTGGGGATAGTGCCTGAGAGGATTTTATCTTTTCCACGAGCCTCGGTGTGATTGCGTGTAATATTAGATCTATGATTACTAGAGGTATAAAATACAATAAAGTTTATAAAAAAAAACAGGGAAATTGATGCTATTAAAGAAATATTAGATGGGATTACTTTTGTTTTTTATATCCTTCGTGTGGAAAAATTGGCTAGATTTTTATAGAAAAATATAGATGACCACGGCATATCTATAAAGTCGCTTCAATTACCGTGATAAAAAAGTACCTTTGGTGTCATCTCAAGTCCATTCATTTGGGATGGATGCATGTGAGGAGATATCATGAAGGGTGGATATGTTGTGAAAAGACTTCCACATAAAATGAAAGAGTATAATCCTTGGATGCACAAAAAAATAACTCTAAAACAAAAATTATTCCTCAAGGCTAAGATGGAAAATTTACTACCATCCTAGCCTTTTAAGGGATCAATTAGAAAAATCTTCCCAAGCATGAACATTTCCCCTAGAAAGCTCAGCTTTTTCGTGTTATTTTACTGATCTCTTTATCAATGAGATATAGAGAATGCGGTCCTGATCCTATAAGCTTTATTTTATCCAAAATGTGACGGCATAGATTCAATTCTTCACGTTGCTCATTTATAAACCACTGCAAGAAGCAAAACATTTGATTGTTTCCCGTAGAAGAGGCTTCTTCGATGGCTTTGTCGTAAGCATTTGTTACATCTATTTCATGTTGGTATACTAAAGAAAACAAGTTCTCAATACTCTCTGCTGCGATTTCAGGTTTTGGCAAATCAGAGAAAACTGCATGTTCACCAAGATCCACCAAGTGATTAAAAACTCTCATCATATGAGAGAATTCTTCTTGCGAGTGACCCAAAAGAAATTCATAGCATCCATCAAGATTATGAGAGGCAGCCCAAGCAGCTGCTTGCAAATAATAGTGGTGAGCTCGAAATTCGATATTCATAAGTTTATTGAGGGTGATACAAACCTTATTTTCATCCATTGAAAATCTCCTTATATGAGAGAGGCACATAAAAACCAAGAGATTAATTGTATGACACTTCGTATTATTTGGCAAATATAGAAGTTATGACAATTCAATACGCCTTAGGTAAGGGAATCACGTGTTTTCTTTTTTTTGAAAAAAAAACTTCCCGGGGAATCGGATGAAACTCAGTATAAAAAAAAAGAGAGTTGCAATTACAATAGATGGACCTGATGGAGTATCAAAGAAGAGAGATCCATAGAGACCCACTATTGTCCCCAAAATTCCAATTATTGTTGCCAGTATGGACATGCTTTCGGGTGATTTTGAAAAACGTCTTGCCGCTACTGTAGGCAATATTAAAAGAGATGTTATTAATGTGATGCCAATGATTTTCATAGCAACAGCAATCATAAGCGAAGTGAGTATTGTAAAAATAAACCTGTGTTTTCCAGGATTAATTCCCTCTGCTTTTGCAAGCTCATCGTTTACGGTAATTGCCAATAGTGATTTCCATATCTTGATTAATACAGCAAGGTTCAAGATTCCAATGCTCCAGATCACCACAATATCATTCGTGCTAACTGCTAAGATATCGCCAAATAAAAAACTTGTCAGATCGGAGCGAACCCAAGTCATGAAAGATAGCATGATAAGACCAAGAGATAGCGTTGAATGAGCGATAACGCCGAGAAGAGAATCAGAAGACAGAGAATCGTTTTTTTGGATTTGAATTAAGAAAATTGACGTCATAGAGGCCATCGCGAACACACAAATTGGTAGTGGGACATTGAACATTAGTGAAAAAGCAACACCAAGGAGGGCTGAATGTGCTACGGTATCGCCAAAATATGCCATGCGCTGCCAAATAACAAAGCATCCAATTGGTCCAGTAGTGCAGGCTACACCAATACCGGCAATGAGAGCTCGAATGAAAAATTCATTATGCATCTCTTGACTCTATCTAATACTCAAATCTACGTCTATAGAATAATAATTAATATAAAATTTGCATATATCATTCATTGTGCTTATGTCCATAAATCGCCAAAATTTCTGTTGCACGAGGTCCAAATAAACGGATATACTCTGCATTATTGCGGATAGTTTGAGGAGATCCTTGGCAACAAATATGATTATTCAAGCATATCACAGTATTCGTAGATGCCATAACCATATGAAGATTATGAGATATCAATAATATACCGCATTGAGTAGATTGATGAACGGATTCTATAAGCTCATATAGGGCTAATTCTCCTGGGAAATCAACTCCTTGCAAAGGTTCATCTAATACCAATAAATTGGGTTTTCGCAATAAAGCCTTTGCGAGAAGAGCACGTTGGAATTCACCACCTGAGAGATCTCTCATATTTTTATTTTGCTTTCCAGTCAAATTGACTTGATCAAGCATTGTGAAAACTTCATCTTGAGATGAAGAAGTTGTCAATGTCATAAAGCGCAAAAGATTTAAAGGTAGTGTGTTCTCTATGATGACTTTTTGAGGGACGTAGCCTATGATTGTCTTAGGATCGCGGGTTATATTCCCATTACTTGGTTTCAGTATACCTGTGACTAGTTTAGCGATCGTTGATTTCCCGGAACCATTCGGGCCTATTAGTGTGACTATTTCTCCAGGTTTTATGGTAAAACTGATGTTGTGTACAAGGTTGCGCCCATTTTTGTGGACACTTGTATTTACAAGACTAATCAATGGCAAAGATGGATAGATAGACATCACTAGTTATATGAACTCCGTATATTTTATATTCGGCATTATCATAGCTTAATAGATAGGATTACACATCATGAAAAATATTTTTTTATCGGCTCTCTTGGGTTTTTCTGTGTGGGGTAATTTTGCTATGGCGGGTTCTTTGCGAGTAGTTGCATCTATCAAACCAGTTCACTCAATAGTATCTTCTATAATGTACGGAGTGGGAAAACCAAGCTTACTTGTAAGAGATAATGGTTCCCCTCATGAATATAATTTGCGCCCATCAGATGGGCTTATATTAGAGAATGCAGATATCATCTTTTGGATTGGTCCAGAAATGGAAAATTTCCTAACAAATTCATTGGATTCTTTGGCTAAATCGGCAAATATTATTGCGCTTTCAAAAGCTCCAGGTTTGCATGCGATTTTATTGCATAAGAAAAATCATACCAATACTCATGACGTACATTCAAGTGAAACGGGCTGTCACAACCATAGACATGGTATATATGACATGCATCTTTGGCTGGATCCTATTAACACCAAGTATATGGCTCAATTAATTGCGGCGGAGCTTATTAAAAGGGATCCGGAGAATAGAGAAATTTATGAGAAAAATGAAAAAGAGTTTGAAATTCGATTAGAAAAATTAAATATGGCATTATTCGATATTTTGCAGTCAGTTAAGGAGACGCCAATTGTTGTATTTCACGGGGCTTATCGGCATTTTGAGTATCGTTATGGAATGAAGATTATTGAGGCAATGGTAACGGGATCGGTGTTGCCAGGTGCGAAGTCTTTCCAAAAAATTCGGGATAAAATTATTTCAAGTGGAGTTACTTGTGTCTTTTATGAACCAGAATTTGATCCTAAAATTGTAAAATCAATAACAGCAAGGACTGGTGCCGTTTTAGGAGCTCTTGATCCAGAAGGAATCTTGATTCCAGCAGGAGCTGACCTCTATTTTACACTGATGATGAATCTTGCCGTTTCGATAAAAGGATGTATTTCTCGGTCACGGTAAAGGGATATAACTTTTTCCCCAGGATCCATGTCTTTCAGGAAGATTGTCTTTTCTTTCAAAGCCATGGGAACCAAAAAAGTCGCGTTGTGCTTGAATAAGATTTGCAGTTCCATAGCCTTGGCTATAAGAATCAAAATAGGACAGAGCTGCTGATAATGATGGTACGGGATATCCGTATTTAGTGCAAGATACTACAACACGTCTTAAAGCTTGTATAGATTTCTTTGTTTTTATCGCTATTTTTGGAATTGTCAGGATGTTCGATTTATGAGGATTTTCTGTTAAGATTTCTGCAATATCGTTCAGTAATTGTGATCGGATTATACAGCCTGCACGCCAGATATGTGCTATTATTGGAATTGATAGGTTCCAATGATATTTCTCGGATGCTTGTGCTATTACTAAAAACCCTTGTACATAGGCAATGATTTTTGCGGCATATAGAGCGTTTTCCAAATCTTTTATTAAAGAATCTGAGCATTTAAATAAAATGCCACCATTCCCTCTAAAAAGAAGTTGCATTTGCTCACGTTCATCTTTGTGAGAAGAAAGATAGCGGATCAAAACTGCAGCTTCAGTAGTTGTCATGGGAAAAGATAGCTTTTGGCTTTCGATAACAGATCTTTTCCCAGTTCCTTTTTGAGAGGCTATGTCTGAAATAACGTCAACTATAGGATCTTTGGTGATTGGATCAACAGCAGAAAGTATTTCGGCAGTAATGTTCATTAAATATGAATTGAGTTTTCCCGTATTCCATGTAGAAAAAAAACGACTTATTTCAAAGGATTTTTTATTAAACCCATCTCGTAATATTCCATATATATCCGCTATCATTTGCATATTTGCGTATTCAATCCCATTATGAATTGTTTTAACAAAATGTCCTGATCCATCCGGTCCAAGTAAAGCACAGCAAGGATGATTTTGGTAGTTTGCGGATATGGAAGTCAGGATTTTTTCAACGTGATGATATGCTTCCACGCTTCCGCCGACCATAAGTGACGGACCATGTCTAGCTCCATTTGTTCCTCCTGAAACTCCTATCCCAACAAAAGTTATTCCTATTTTAGTGAGTTGGATAGAGCGTTTTTGTGTATCACGAAAATCAGAATTACTGCCATCCATTAAAATGTCTTCAGCAGATAAGAGTGGTTTCAATCTTTCTATTAGTAGGTCGATTGGTTTCCCGTCTGTTATCATCATAAATATTCGACGAGGTCGAAGGATTGCCTCTATCAACTTTTGCAAAGTTTTTGCCGCAATAATTCTCTCAGAGAATTTGGAAGCTTTGTCTATGAAAACATCTGTCAATTCGTTTTCACGATTGTAAACTGCTATATGAAAACCTTTTTCGAGCATATTTAGGGCAAGATTTGATCCCATAGCCCCAAGTCCAATGATTCCAATTTCTGCTTTTCCCATGCATAGCCTTTAAATATTTTTATAACATATTACGTATCTACAAAAAGTTCCTGTTGCTAAGAGAAGATTCTTAGCAGATGACTGGAGCAGTCATTGTTATGATTTTATAAGACATGGAATACAGGGAATAATCTTTCAGGGGGAAACAAAGGTTTATAAAAATTGAATACAGAGATATCTCCTTCCAAAAATCGACGCCAGAGATCGGAAGGATAAATAATTTCCCGATTTTAACGCCTATTTTTCTAGAATTATCCCAGCCTCCAAAGACAATTTATTCGTATATACAATCGAAATAATCAGATTTAGCGGGAATTCCGAAGGAATAGTATTGTCATTTAATGCAAAACCTAAGAGATAGATTCGGTAGATTCTACAGTTTTACGGGTTTTCCCACTTAAACTCTTTGCGCGCTTTCCAGTATCTTCTACAATACGTGCAGCTTTACCACGCAAGTTTTGTAGATAATATAATTTAGCACGACGAACTTTTCCTTTGCGGATAACTTTAACATCTTGTATCAGGGGAGAATAAAAAGGGAAAAGGCGTTCAATGCCCTCTCCAGAGCTAATTTTTCTAACAGTAAAATTTTTGTTAATTCCGCGACCGGAACGTGCTATACAAATCCCTTCATAGGATTGAACACGGGATTTGTTGCCTTCTGTAATGAGCGTTTCGACGCATATTGTATCTCCTGGAGAGAATTCCGGTAAGATACGTTTAGATTCTATTCTGGCGATCTCCTCAATATTTAATTGATCGATTATATTCATAACTTTTCTCCGTTTTTTAGCAATATGGATACATAGGTTGGATCTTGTCGCCTCTTTCCACTGAATAAATATCCTAAATCAGCGTTTCAGACATACATTAGCCTATTTGCATAAATATTAAATACCCTTAATCTATATATAATTCCATTCAGATTTTTTGATCAAGGAAAGAATGATGTCGATTATTGTTCTCTCATTATACCTTTCTTCAGAAGCAGATCGGGTCTGTTCTGTTCTGTTAGTGCAAAAGATTTTTCTTCACGCCATTTCCTTATCTTTTCATGGTTTCCGGAATTAAGAATAGTAGGGATTGCTCGCCCTTCCCAAGTTTGTGGTTTAGTATATTGGGGGAATTCCAACAACCCATTTTCGAAACTTTCATGAATTATTGATTCTCCGTTTCCCACAACGCCTGGAAGAAGACGTATTACGGCATCGAGTAAAACAAGAGCTGCAGGTTCTCCACCAGAGAGGATATAATCTCCTATAGAGATTTCTTCAAGGTTGCGCGCCTCAATAATCCGCTCATCAATTCCTTCGAAGCGACCGCATACGATAATTGCACCAGGGCTGGTTGCGATACGTCTCGCTTTCTGTTGTGTCAAAGGTTTTCCACGGGGGCTCATCAATATTCGGGGGACATCTTTTTGTTCATATCTAGAGATTGCGTGATCAATAGCCTTTCCTAATATATCTGCTCTTAGAATCATGCCTGCACCTCCACCAGCAGGAGTATCATCTACGCTGAGGTGACGGTCCGCAGAAAAATACCGTATCTGGATAGCGTCTATAGACCATAACTTACATGCAAGTGCCTTTCCTGCCATAGACAATCCTAAGTGTCCGGGGAACATTTCTGGATACAATGTGAGCATAGAGACATGGAAGGTCATGGTATATCCCCAGCAGGTTTCGGTTGGAAAAGCTGTTCTTCATCTTTCAATACGGCATGAGTTAATCCAGCGGCGATAGGATCAAAGAGCAGTTTGTTGTCTTCGATATTGATATTTGGTATCACAGCTTTAATGAAGGGGATCATGACATTTCTTTCGTTGGAGTCTAAATATAATTCAAGCACAGTTCCTGCTCCGAAATCATAGACACCAGAGACGGTTCCCCAGTATTTCCCCTGCAAATCAAATGTTTTTAAGCCTTCTAGATCTGCATAAAAGAATTCATCTTCTTCCAGTTCTTCATCATAAAAATCTCGACGTTTAATATATAACTCAAGTTTATGAAGCTCTTTTGCTATATCTCTATTGTTGATTCCATCAAAGAGGATGATGGTTTTGCCGCTTTTTTCATATATATGCTGTATTGTGAATTTGCGACCATCATCTGAATATAGAGAGCCATAGCGTCCTAGATTTGCAGGGTCACTTGCGTATGACTTTACATACAGCTCACCTTTTACCCCGTGAGGTGCACCAATGGTGGCCATCAAAACAAGTTTCTCAAGTTTTACCATGATACTCCTATACTCTAAACCAAACGATATACAAAGCTTGACCGTAGATCAGGTATCTAGCAACATATTCGCACAATTGTCATACTATGCGTTGGCACTTGCCTCTTCCTGTTTTTTGGCTTCGAGACGCGCCAGAGCCTTCTTTTTCGGCTGAGATTTTTTTGGATTGTTTCGAACAGGGCGTTTGATAATTCCAGCTTTATCTAGAAAAAACATAACGCGATCTGTTGGTTGTGCTCCCTTTTGGATCCAATGCTGGATGCGCTCAAAGTTAAGCACAGTGCGTGAAGGATTTTCTTTTGGTAAAATCGGATCCCAAGTTCCAACTTTTTCGATAAAATTTCCGTCGCGAGGACTGCGAGCATCTGCAACCACAACACGATAATAAGGGCGCTTCTTAGAGCCTCCACAAGCAAGACGAATTTTTAATGACATTTATTTGCTCCTTAGACAAACGATTTTTAGTCCGATTATAAGTTTACATCACATGAATGTAGTTTCACATATCTTTTGCGAAATATATGATCATTATTGAAACCATTAGGGTACAAATTTACCACAGAATACCTCGTACGAAGATAGTATATCACATTTATCTTTTAAGCCTACATTCTAAAGCTCCCCAATTAAAAGCAAAAATTTGCTATTTTTTGAAAAATCTTACTTTTTTATTAAAGATATATATTCAAGTATATCCTATAATATACATTTTTTTACCCTTTCAGATGATTAAATCATTGTTTGTATTTTCTTTGTTCAAGAATGGAATCCATAATCATAGGAAGCATATCCTTGAAACAATTAACAGAATCGTGTGCTTGCAGAGTTTAAATCTGTGACATAAGGATGCAATCCTAGGCATCTGGACGTTTTCCCATTGCGCTAAGGACTATCTTGTCTTTAAGGGTATCAACGACATTCTGAGGCAATCCACTTGCACCATTCCCTTTCATGATTTTCATCATGTCAGCCATTTGACGATGCAATTTTAGAAGTTTATTTATTCTTACAACGTCAGTTCCTGAACCGGCGGCAATACGTTTTTTGCGAGAATTTTTGATGATAATTGGATTAGAACGCTCTTTTTTTGTCATAGAAGATATAATCACGAGATTATATTTAAGAACGCTATCATCAAGTCCTGGAAGTGTCATGTTTTTTTTCAAAGAACGCATTCCTGGCAGCATGCCGATGAGAGAGCCTATTCCGCCCAAATTTTGTGTTTGACGAATTTGCTCTGCAAAATCATCAAGATCAAATTTCCCTTTGGCAAGCTTTTTAGCCATTTTAGATGCTTTTTCTGCGTCTAGATTACGGGTAGCTTTTTCTACGAGAGATACAATGTCTCCCATGCCAAGAATTCTATTTGCAATTCTTTCCGGATAGAAGACATCTAAATCATCTATCTTTTCTCCTACTCCAATGACTTTGATCGGTTTTCCCGTCACGGCACGCATTGAAAGAGCTGCTCCGCCACGGCCGTCACCGTCCATGCGAGTTAGTACAATACCTGTAATATTGATTTTTCCATCAAAATTACGGGCAACATTTATGGCGTCCTGTCCTGTCAATGCATCTGCCACAAGTAGAATCTCATGGGGGTTTGTAAGGTGTTTTATCTCCTCTATTTCGTGCATGAGGTATTCATCAGCATGGCTACGTCCTGCGGTGTCTAGAATGACGGCGTCATAACCACCAGAACGAGCATTTTGTACGGCGCGTAGAGATATTTCTGCAGGAGATTGTTTTTCTATGATTTCTAGGGTATCGACTGTGATTTTTTCTCCAAGATATCGCAATTGTTCTTGTGCGGCTGGGCGATGCACGTCAAGAGAGGCCATTAATATCTTTTTCTTTTCCAGGGTTTTTAAGCGATGAGCAATTTTGGCTGTTGTCGTTGTTTTTCCAGATCCTTGGAGCCCCACCATCATGATAACGACTGGAGCAGGTGCATTAAGATCTAGGTTTACATTTTCTTTTCCAAGAATTTCGACCAATTCGTCATGGACAATTTTGATAACCATCTGCCCAGGCTTAATGCTTTTTAGAAGCTGTGTTCCGGAGGCTTTTTCTTGAACTCTTTTGTTTAGCGAGCGAACAACTTCGAGTGATACGTCGGCTTCCAAAAAGGTGCGACGTATCTCTTGCAGGGTTTTTGAAATATCCGCTTCTGACAAGCTGCCTCGGCCTGTAAGGTTCTTAAAAATAGAGCCAAGACGTTCTTGAAGATTATCAAACACTTTTTACCCTCATGAGTGATTTGCATGTAGAAAATTGTGAGGACTTTTTGGAAAATCCGAGGAGCAAGCAAGGACTAAATGACGGATTTCTCAAGAGTCAATGTGTCAAATAGTCAAAATTGCAGGACAGATTTTATATCAATTCATGCTCACAACTTGCACACTATGCAGTGCATCGTATATAGAAGAATAACTAAACCATCGAAAATTTTGTGAGTCAAGTTTTGAAAATAGAGTTTGGCGTTTTTTGGCTTTTAGCTTCAAGATAGAGATGCCAAAGCGTGATTAAGGGAAAACAATAATGCAAAAACCTATGGCAGATTTTGCAAAAATGGAAGGGGTAGGCAATCAGATTCTTGTCGTCGACATGCGGGATCGAAGTGATAGTATGACATTGCGTGCTATTGATGTCTTATCTTCCTGTGAGGATACTTATTTCGATCAAGTCATGTCCATACACGATTCCAGCAACAGATCTGCAGATGCTGTCATTCGTATTATCAATCGAGATGGATCGGAAGCACAGGCTTGTGGCAATGGAATGCGTTGTGTTGTTCATTTTCTTGCAAAAAAAACAGGAAAGAAATCTTTTGTTTTTGAGACTTTACGAGGATTTCTAGAGGCATGGGAAAATGAAGACAAGTCTATTTCTGTTGATATGGAAGAGCCCCTGTTAGATTGGAAAGTTATTCCTTTAAAAAAGCCATTCGACGATACAAATTGTATGGAATTGCAAGTCGGTCCCATTGAGGGTTGTTTTTTGCGCACGCCCTCTGTTGTTTCGATGGGAAATCCGCATGCAATTTTTTTTGTCGATGACGATCCGTATTGTTATAATTTAGACCTTTTTAGCAAGTCCATAGAAGATTGTGCCCTGTTTCCAGAAGGAGTAAATCTATCGGTAGCAAAGGTGGTTTCTCGTTCATCGCTTGATTTGCGCACTTGGGAACGTGGTGTGGGTATAACAGCTGCATGTGGATCGGCGGCTTGTGCTGCTGTTGTTTCATCCGTACGTTCCGATAGGACGGACCGTGCAGTGTCAGTTGCTATGTCTGGTGGAAATCTTTCCATTGAGTGGCGTGAATTGGATAATCATGTTATTATGACTGGGGAGGCAGAGAGAAAATGGATTGGAAAACTTGACCCTATGACGGGGACTTGGAGGCAGATATGATGAAAATTGTTCCATTCTATTTCATCTCATTTTGTGAACAAAAGATTTCGCATCTTACCCTATGCAGAAATGTTTTTATTTAGTAAATTCAGAGGACATAATCGTTGCAATTTTGCGCATTTTGTTTCTGCTGGCTGGGGGAATGTTCAAGGTAAAATTGATCTTTTCGAGATTTTTTGCGTTGAAAGAGGAGGGATATTCACAAGCCGATAATAGCTCTTCCATCAATAGTTTAAGGGTGTTTATTACAATGTCGATTGATTTTCTTAGAAAAAAAAATCCTTTTAGGAAAAAGCTTTCCCCGAGCATTGTGCGTTCTCCTCCTGATTCCGATTCGATTTTGAAAAAAAAAGAATTTCTTGAAGATTTTGAAAAAGCAGAGATACGGGATGCTTCTTCAAAAGAAAGTCCGATTGCGAAAAGGATTCCGTCAGAAACTTTTAATTGGTTGCGAGGATTGGCCAAAGGACTGGCATCTACTTCGTCGAAGCTTAAAGGGGAAATGACGGCAATTTTGTCTGGGAGACGGCTTGATGACGGCATGCGAGAAGAATTGGAAGAGTTGTTAATTCGTTCTGATATGGGGGTGGATGCTGCACAGAAAATAGTAAATGGCTTGGTTTCTAGGCGCTATGAAAAAGATGTCTCTATTGAATTTGTATTACAAGAAATGTCTTTGCAGATTAATGAGATATTAGAGCCAGTTTCTAAGCCGTTTAATTTAATTTTTCCTTCTTGTCCGCATGTAATCCTTGTTGTTGGAGTCAATGGTGTTGGCAAGACAACCACCATTGGGAAACTGGCGAAGAGAATTTCTGATTCCGGTTTAAGCGTTATGCTTGCGGCAGGAGATACTTTTCGCGCCGCAGCTGTGGATCAGCTCAAGATATGGGCGGATCGTACAGCTTCTGATTTTATAGGTGCCGCAATCGGAACCGATCCTTCAGCGCTTGTATATGAAGCTTTTAACCGGGCGAAAGCGAAAAATACAGATGTCCTTATTATTGATACAGCGGGTCGTCTTCAGAATAATGTAGAATTGATGGCAGAAATTGGTAAGATGATACGTGTGTTAAATCGTCTTAATCCTGATGCTCCGCATAGTGTAATTCAGGTTTTGGATGCGTCTATTGGTCAAAATGCTTTGAATCAAGTCGAGACATTTTGTTCTATTGCAGGAGTGACAGGTCTTATCATGACAAAGCTTGATGGAACTGCGCGAGGAGGGATTCTCGTTTCTGTTGCCATGAAACATCAACTTCCTGTCTACTTTATTGGAATAGGAGAAGGAATATCTGATCTTAATCCTTTTGTGGCAAAAGATTTCGCAACGGCTATTTCCGGATTATTTGAGCATGAAAGGGAAAATACATGAGTTCGTTAAGTCCTAAAAATCAGTTTGTTAAGTTTTTAGTGGAGCTAGGACCTTTAGTGGTATTTTTTTTAAGTAACGCTTATGGATATAAATTAACACACCATTATCCTGTATTATCGCAATTCGGAGGAAGTGTTTTTATTGCAACAATTTCTCTTGTTCTAACAACGGGAATATCGTTAGGGATATCTTGGTTTTGGTTGCGCGAAATTAACATAATCCCCCTTCTTTCTGGGGTCGGTGTATTGGTATTTGGTGCTTTGACCATTTGGTTTCGCGATGAAAGGTTTATAAAAATAAAGCCGACGGTCTTTTATTTGCTTCTTTCCTCTATTTTGTTTGTTGGTCTTGCGTATGGAAAGTCTTTTTTGAATATTTTTCTTTCTCAAATTATTTGTTTAGATCCAGATGGTTGGCGCAAGCTCACTATTCGATGGGCGTTTTTTTTCTTATTTCTATCTCTTCTTAATGAGATGGTATGGCGGAATTTTTCCACACAGACATGGGCATTATTTAAGATGGCAGGTACTTTTCCTATTACCATTATTTTTAGTTTAGCGCAGATGGGGCTTATCAAGAGGCATAAGCCGTTAGCTAAAGACGAAAATGATTAAGGCGCAGAAGATATCTGAATCTATGTGGGAGAGATTGAGTAGGATTGGGGTTGGATGGAGTGTATTGCTTTTATGTTCAGACTTTATCTCGTTTTGAAGTGATTGTTTGTTGGTGCCGCTTACGTGAATCGAACACGTGACCCCATCATTACGAATGATGTGCTCTACCGACTGAGCTAAAGCGGCTTTGATAGTCTATCTGCCCATATCGATAAAAAAGGACAGCTTCAAGGGGCGAGATGATATCTTTTTGGGATATTGTTATAAAAGGGTGATAAAATCATCTTTTATAGTTATAAACCTTGCATTTTTATTCCCAATCCTCAACTTAATAATAATTTTGAGATTAGCAAGGATAATTCCAATTCTTGAAAAATTTCCTATCAGTAATAGGTTTAATGAGAGAACGCAATCTCTTGGATGGTATACTCTGCCATAGGTTTTTTGTATTTCATTCTATATGTGTCTTTCTAGGATCGTTTTCAGGACAGGTACAATGCTATGGATGATATATCTTGAAGAAGAAGAGATTGTGTTGATAAATGAAAAAGGTCTGGAAGGATTGTTTTTAAAGAGAGAAGATGTTTTCTTTGACAGAAAGTTTTCTCGTCTAGGTCTGAATATTAGGTGTCAGAGCCAATTTTAAAATTATTATCCGAATGATGATAAATTATAGCCATGAGGTGTTAAATTTGTCTCTGATTATATGAAATAATATGGCAAAAAGCTATGTTCTATAAGTTTTTGTTTGGATATGAGGATAATTTTAGAGTATATCATCCTGAATGTTATTGTGATTTGAGGATTATATCAGGAAGCGCGGAGATTTTTTTAAAGGAATCGGATTGTGGATTGCTTGATTTTTTAGGTTGAAGTATAGTAACTTGAAGCGAGCCTTTGAATTGTAGGGATTGCTATGAAATTTTTCTCTGTGATCGTTACATGTTGTGTTTTTTTCGGCATAGCCTTTTACGAGAATAGTTTTGCACGAGATCGTATAAGCATGAAGGGATCTTCGGCAATTTTCCCTTATGCAAAGATTATTTCTGAAAATTTTAAAGAAGACTTTCCTGATTTTAAAACGCCTTTTGTCGAATCTGGTGGGACTAGTGCAGGACTTAAGGAGTTCTGTAAGGGGGTTGGTGAAGATACGATTGATATTGTCAATTCTTCGCGTAAAATGAGTGTTGCTGAATTTAATGAGTGCAAAAAGAAGGGTGTCTCCGATATTCGTGAAATAAAGATCGGTTATGATGCCGTAGTATTGGCTTTTAATAAAAGTCTGAGCAATCTTTCTTTAACTATTGAAGACCTGTATAAGGCGCTAGCTGCTAAGCTCGTTGTGAATGGTATTCTTACGTCAAATCCATTTCAAAAATGGTCTGATATCAGATCTGATTTACCTGAAGTTCAAATTTCCATATATATTCCCAGTGAAAAGCACGGCACTCGAGAGGTATTGGAAGAGAAGATTTTAAAAGAAGGGTGCTTAAGATCTAAAAACTTTGCAAACATAAAAAAGCTTTTAAATCATGATGATTTAAAATCAAATATGGCTTGCATTGCCATTAGAAAAGATGGAGCTGCTATTGAAGTCGATGGAGATTATCCTGAAACTTTAATGCATATAAAGGCGAATAAGAATGTTTTCGGTTTTTTAGGTCTGTCTTTTTACAAAAATAATACTGATATTTTGAGTGTTGTTGCCATAGATGGAGTTGTTCCTTCTATGCAAACAGTGTTTTCAAGAGAGTATCCAATCGTTCGTCCATTTATCTTTTATGTGAAAAATAAACATTTAGGTAATATTATTGGGCTTAAGGAATATGTTGCTTTTATGATATCCGATCAAATAATGGCTTCTGATTCTGCTCTGGTTAGATATGGTTTGATCCCTGCTTCTGATTATGAACGAAAGTCCATTCAGAATGATATTAAAATGAGAGATTTATCTGAGATAAATACACTCAAAAGAGTGTGTATTGGTTAGCCACTAGTATTGTTCACTAAAAAGGATGATTTCTCTTGTTTCTTGTTGGGTTAGGTGTGATAGCTATAGGTTTTATAGCTTATTTTATAGGATATATGCGTGCAAGATCTGTATCTTGTATGGGCACGTATCGACTCCATTCCCGAGAGAGGTATTATGGGGCTTATGTTGTTCTTTATACTGTTTTCCCATCTATATTACTTTTCTTTGTTTGGTCTTTGTTCTCTCCCAGTTTTATCGATATCCAGGTGCATGCGAAATACTCTTCCTATCTGTTGAATTTGGAAAAAGATGGACAGGAATTCTCTTATGGTATTGTGAAAAATATTGCGCAATCGTTGCCTTTTCTTGATGCTTCCGCCAGAGAGGAGATAAAGAGTAGTACAGGTGATATATCGAATGTATTGTCAAGATCGCATAAAGTTATTTTGGCAAATGTTCCAGAAACTTGGATGGTTGATGCTGCGTTTTATACTGAAGACCTATCATTTAAAAGCCAAATGGCAATGATTTTCTGTATGTTTATTCTATCTTTTTTGGGATGTGTCTATTCTAGCTGCCGCATTAATTCGGAATTATGCGCTCAGGGCAGTGTTGAAAAATTTTTGGTTTTTTTGCTGTCGATATGTGCTGTTTTGTCTGTCTTTATATCTCTTGGTATAATGGTATCAATGTTCTCTAATTCGCTGAAATTTTTTCATATTATTTCAGCGAAAGATTTTTTCTTTGGCACTGTGTGGGATCCACGTTTTGCATCAATTGATTCTCCAAACGCTACGGGTCAGTTTGGTTTGATTCCTTTGCTTGTAGGAACGTTTTACATTGGATTTGTCGCGATGTTATTTGCAGTCCCGATTGGTTTGTTGGTTGCTATTTATATGGCAGAGTATGCATCCAAGAGATTGCGTTCTATAATTAAGCCTATTACTGAGATGTTAGTGGGGATTCCAACGATTATTTACGGTTTCTTTGCTGTGTCTGTGATTGGTCCATTGCTGCGAGATATTTCGGTATGTATGAATGGATTAGTTACAGGTCATTATAAAAACTTTATTGAATCGCAAAGTGTTCTTACAGCCGGTTTGGTGATGGGTCTTATGCTGATCCCGTATATTTCATCTCTTTCGGAAGATGTTATTTCCGCCGTTCCTAGATCTTTGCGAGATGGTTCTCTTGGATTAGGGGCAACGCGTTCAGAAACTATGAAACACGTAATTTTGCCAGCAGCATTTCCTGGTATTGCTGGCGCTATTTTGATGGCGGCTTCACGTACTATTGGAGAAACAATGATTGTAGTATTGGTGGCAGGTGTTACGGCTCGTCTCCAATTCAGTCCTTTCGAGTCAATGACAACCATAACTGTTAAAATAATGAATCAGCTGACTGGGGATCTTGAATTTACGTCACCTCAAAACCTTGTGGCTTTTGCGCTTGGATTAACTCTATTTCTTATTACCTTTTTTCTTAACGTATGTGCCATGTATATCATGCAAAAAAATCAGAGAAGATACGAATGAGATTATTTCCTTTAGATGAATCTAGGCTGAATCGCCGGTATATTTCCGAATGGTTTTTTCGTTTTTGCTGCGTAGCTTCTGTTTTTATAGTTTTGTTTTTTTTGGTTGTTTTGCTTTTCTCGATTGTTTCTAAGGGTTTCGGTGCTTTTTGGCAGACGCATGTTTCTTTGCCAGTGGAATTTTCAGAGAGTATTATTGATCCAAAGGGTGAGCGTTTTACGGATCCTTCCGTTTTGCAGAAAGCAAATTATCAGATTTTAGCTCGGAATTCTTTAGCTCAAAAATTGGGCGTTTCCGATGGAGAAGATGATCAATTGATGCAAGTTTATGATATGCTTTCAAGTAAGGTGCGTGTGCGGCTTCGTAAAATGTTAATAGAAGATCCTTCCTTGATGGGGAAGAAAGTTGAGATGTCAGTATTGGTTAGTGCTGATGTAGATTCTGCGTTTAAGGGTAATAAAAATGTTAGTAAACTTTCCGATCTTCAGTCCGAGTGGATTCGAACTCTTATTATGGATGGATCTTTATCTGTTAGTTTTAATTATGGTTTTTTTGCGAATGGTTCGTCTAGTCGCCCAGAAGCAGCAGGCATTGGTGTAGCAGTTATTGGTTCTTTATATATGCTATCGATAGTTATGGGATTTTCTCTCCCTCTAGGTATTGCTTCTGCCTTATATTTGGAAGAATTCGCATCAAAGAATTTCTTTTCCAGTTTTATTCGAGCCAATATAAATAATTTGGCATCCGTTCCTTCTATCGTATACGGTATTTTCGGTTCCGCCGTGCTCATTAATTTTTTTAAGATGCCGCGTTCAACGCCGCTTGTTGGTGGATTGGTTTTGGCTTTGATCACGTTACCTAGTATTATTATCGCCACGGGTATGGCTTTAAAGACGGTTCCATCTTCTATTCGTTCTGCAGCTTTAGGATTAGGAGCATCAAAAGTTCAAACTGTATTTCACCATGTTTTGCCACTGGCTATACCTGGGATTTTGACGGGATCCATTGTTAGCTTGGCGCGTGCCTTAGGTGAGACAGCTCCTTTGTTGTTTATAGGGATGGTTGCTTTTGTGACAGACTATCCAGAGGGAATAGTAGATACTGCGACGGCATTGCCAATCCAGATCTATTTATGGACAAATGATATGGAGCGCCCCTTTATTGAGAAAGCATTTGGTGCTATATTTCTCCTATTGGTTTTTTTGGCAATTCTCAATGTAACCATGTTATGGGTACGTGATCGATTTAGGAAACGCTGGTAATGAAGATCTTTGGTGTATTGCAATGAATCAGCAAGTTGTTACAGATAAACATCCTGATGTTGTGGAAATTCCTAACCATAAAATGGTCAGTGAAAAGGTGTCCGTATCTTACGGCGAAAAATGTGCTTTATTTGGCATAGGCTTGAAGATACCTAAGAATTCAGTTATGGCGTTAATAGGCCCTTCGGGTTGTGGAAAGTCAACCTTTTTGCGATGCCTAAACCGGATGAATGAAACAATTGAAGATTGTCATTTCAGTGGGAAAATTCTTTTGGATGGAAAAAGTATTTATGATCCATCCGTTGATGTTGTGAGATTGCGTGCTCGTGTTGGTATGGTGTTTCAGAGACCTAATCCATTTCCAAAATCGGTATATGAAAATATTGCATACGGGGCTCGCATACATGGTTTGGGCAAAAATAAATCAGAGATAGATCAGATTGTAGAGGTTAGCCTTAAAAAAGCAGGATTATTCAATGAAGTTAAGGATAGAATGAATCAAAATGCTTTGCTTCTATCTGGTGGGCAACAGCAACGTGTTTGTATTGCTCGTGCTTTAGCAGTAAATCCAGAAGTCATTCTCATGGATGAGCCTTGTTCGGCTCTTGATCCTGTTGCTACGGCTTCCGTAGAAGAGTTAATTCATGAGTTGCGTGAAAGTTTTACTATCGTAATAGTAACACATTCTATGCAACAAGCCGCTCGTGTATCGCAACGTGCAGCCATGTTTCATCTAGGTCATTTGGTAGAAGAAGACAATACTGATAAGATGTTTACAGCTCCGACTGATCAACGAACTCAGGATTATATTATGGGGCGTTTTGGTTGAAATAACTACGAGTTATCAGCTTTATTTTTTGATTGGAATTATAAATTATGTCATCTCATATACTTTCTGCATATGACGAAGAGTTAGCATTTCTTTTTCAGAATATTGTTGAAATGGGGAATCTTTCCAGAAAAATGGTTGATTCTTCTGTGCAGGCTTTTATTGAAGGAGATGTCGTTCTTGCTCAGAAGGTTATTGATAATGACATTATTTTGGATCAATTGGAAAGAGATATTTGTGATAAGGCTATTACCACAATAGCCAAGCGTCAGCCAATGGCTGCCGATCTACGTGAAATAGTAGGTTCAATTAGAATAGCTTCTGACCTAGAGCGTGTTGGAGACCTAGCCAAGAACACTTCAAAACGTGTCCTCGCGGTACATGTGATTGGGGTTCCCAGAAAATTAGCCTGGACTATTGAGCCTTTGGCGGCATTGTCATTAGAGCAACTTGCGGAGGTACTGGATGTATATGTTAGCAGATCTGCCGAAAAGGCAAAATTAATTTGCAGTCGTGATGACGAGCTAGATGCTATGCATACCTCTTTGTTTCGAGAATTGTTGACATATATGATGGAGGATCCGCGTAATATTACGCTGTGCACTCATCTGCTTTTTTGTTCCAAGAACATAGAGAGAATTGGAGATCACGTCACCAATATTGCAGAGGCTATATATTATATGTCCACCGGCTACTATATGGCTACCAGCATGCAACCACAGGGGGAGCCTCTAAGGTGAAATTATTCTTCTACAACGAATTCTTCTTTATGAAGTTCTATTTCTCTAGCTAAGTTTTTTGGTTTGGTTTTGCTTGCGACGGCTGAGGAGGAGGTTGATTACGCTTGTAGACCTCCTCGCCAATACTCTGTTCCGTATTATCATCCAAGTTATTCTAGGATTAGGAAGGGTAGGATCTATTAGCTTTCTCTCTTCGTATGATCCGTTTTTCTTATTCGGGAGGAAAGCTATAGAAGACGTCTTCGCGGGGAAAAAGAAACTTTTTGAAGAAAGCAAAAAGGTATCTTCTAGATTTCGCTAGTCTGTTTCTTTTTCGACAGCAGGAGAATCTTCTTTAGGTTCGGGAGATTTTGATGGATTCTGTTCCGAACAGGGTTTTGATACGCTCTTAGAAATTCCGACTAGAGCTGGACGTAGCACGCGATCGCCTATAACGTAACCTTCCTGTACTACTTTTATGACGGTATTAGTAGGGATTTTTTCGTTTTGTTCTTCGAACATGGCTTGATGAAAATTTGGATCAAATTTTTGATCATTGGCTTCAAGTTTTTTAACACCATGCCGTTCCAGCGTGGACATCATGGCGCGTTTTGTCATTTCCACACCTTCGATTAGCGATTTGAGACCAACATTGCCAATTTGTTCTACATCTACAGGAATAGATTCAAGTGCACGAGAAAGATTATCAGAGACAGCGAGCATATCACGAGCAAATGCTGTAATTGAATAAGAGCGAATATCTTGTATTTCTCGATCAGTACGACGACGAAGATTCTCCATCTCTGCAGCAAGACGCAGGTACTTATCATGCAGCTCTTCTGTTTTAGCTTGCGCTTCTTGGAGGGGGGTAATAGTCGATTCTTCCGCCAAAATGGTAGAATCTGAATCAGAAGGACACGTTTCTTTTTCTTTTACATTCTTTTCATCGTTCATGAAGATCTCCAATATTTTATATTGATGTTGATGGTTGAAAAATCAGGAGTCGAATCCAATTGAAAGCAATCCTAACAATCGATTTAACAGAAAGCCTTTTCAAGACTGCTCTGCATATAAGATTAAATTTTAGTGACCCGTATTATCACTTGAGAACCAAGTAAGATCATACTAGGGAACCATTTATCTATCAACGATTAATATACTTGATATAGCATTAAATTGAAATAGATCTTCACATATAAGGGTAGGAGACAAGGATAGGAAAATTTGAAAGAAATGACTAAAATTCTAAAATTTTTATTTTTATAAGTTGTTTCGTGTCATCAACGAGGGATAAAGGCATAAAAATAGTGCTGCCCTTCATGGCAATATCTTGGTCAACTCCCGCATCTAAGAGTTCTTTATCCGTCCTCATTCTCGCCGCTGAAGTTGCGAGGCTTATAAAATCACTGTTCGTTTTTGTTTTTATTCACGAAACTTTGCTTTCTAATGCTCTTCAATGAGATTAATGGTTGTTTTATATCAAAATGCTAGCAAGACCAGATGGCCAAGGCATTTAGAATTCAGTGCCATCTTGAAACTTTCCAGATACGAACATCTTTCGATTCTTTTTAGATCCACTTTTTTTCGGCGGAAATTATTGCGGATCTATAAGAACAGAAACATTCATCTGCCTATATATTCCCATAAGTAAAAAGTTGGAAAAGACCATGGCCATCATTGAATAACGAATAAATAAAGTATTTTTGTTTTAAAGAGCTTATTATAAAACTATCGGCAAATATCAAAACCACATTGCCTATGAGACCAAACAGTCTGCTTGTTAATGAATAAAGATCAAAAAATTTATTGCTATTCTAGCATCATTTACGTCAAAATTTTTTCTTTGGAAGTCACTTTATTTGAAAAATGAACGTTTCTCAATAAAACGAGAATGAAGATGGTCGAAATGTCAGAAGAGATTTATAACTCCAATTTATTTTCTTCTTTTGAAAGAGCGTTGTAGCTTCCCTTTTCCTAGGTGAGATATCAAAACATGATAGCACATAAACCAAGCATCTTTAAAAAGGAACAATCGAATCACTAATGGGCAGAATCAGGGAATCATAAAGTCATTAAAATACAAATTCTTATCTTCCAGCGAGTATCTATAGCCGCCGTTTTGAGATATCTCTCTTCCAAAGCATCAAATGAGAGCTGAAAAACTTGCTTATAATACAAGACTAAAAAGAACAAATTGTATCAAGAGACAATATCCCTTTCTTAATCCTTTTATATATCCAATATGAAATGCTTAGGATCCTCTCAATATTCCTTAACGCGAACCATAAAAATTAATTCTCCTATTTTTGCAAGATTTCTTAGAACGCTTTGACTTGGATTGCTGGTTTAAGGGAAGAGATAACGCAACTTAAATAACGCATTATCTTACGCGTCTTTTTGTCAACTAAACCATCTACATTAGCATGATTATAGTCCATATTGATAAGATGTTTCTGGATTTTTTAACCAGAGTGATATCGATTGAATTATGATTCCAAGATTTTTTCGAGATCTCATCAAATTCTCTTTTTTCGGATTTTTTAATAAGCTTAGTGATCGACATTCGACGAAGATGTTGGATTTGAGCTAATAGACGAGGATCGTTTGGATAATTTTCCTTCAAAAATAAGATGTAGGCTCACGCTTTTTTGCAAAAGGTCTCAAAGAAAATCACTATGATCTTACGATGGGAACTTAGAGTGAATTTTTTGCAAAATCGTAAACTTTGGCAATCGTAGAATATGATTATGTAAATCTTGGTGCCTGATATATTGGTGATAGATAGAGAAGTTTTAGGTGAAAAATTTATTGCTCTCTATATCCTCGTATGGAAGGGAAGATCGGTATTGAAAATTTGCATATGTGAATAAGGTGAATGCCATATTTTTAGGAAGATTTTACGGATAATGAGGATGTCTTTTCTTCCTGATGGGATTGGATAAACCTTTAAAAAATTAATTTTTACCTCAAGGATGGATGAAAATAAGGATGATTTTTCATCGTCTCTGAATTTTTAAGGGGGTAATCTTGAGCTGTTTTTATTAAAAAATTAATTAGAGATAAATTATCCATCTAATATAAAACAAAACATATTCTTAAGGTTATTTTAAATACCTTATTAATAGAATACGAGCACTCCTTCGGAATTTGCGTGCAAGATGAATGCATGTCTGTATATGGTA
>NZ_JACETX010000037.1 GCF_014048425.1 Candidatus Liberibacter sp.
AACACCAGACTGATTTTTAAAGAGACAAGGGATTTTCGCCTTATATCCCCGCCTTGAAGGACGGGGCTTTACGGCGTATGCTGATAACAATAAAGGAAGAGGGGTTGTTTGTCTCGATTCAGGTTTTTCTAAAGGGAGGAGTGATTTATGGCATATAGCAAAAAACATAAAGCGCTTCCTGTTAAAGATTTGACTCATGAGCAAGCGAAGGAAGAAGTGCCCCGTCTCATAAACGAGATAGTATATCATGACGATCTTTATTATAGGAAATCGGACCCTAAGATTTTTGATTTTGAATATGATGAATTGAGGGATCGCTACGACGATTTCAAGGTTTTATTCCCATCTCTGATTCCTCCTGATAGCCTTCTTAATGGTGTAGGAAAAGAGAGACAGAATTCATTATATGATATTCAACATTCTGCCTTTATGAATCGGTTGAAGAAAGCGAGGACAGAAGATCATATCCGTCGTTTTGTTGAAGGCGTCTATCGCAAGCTACAAATACCGTTTGATAATCGTAGTATCGCTTTCACTGTTGAACCGAAGATTGATGGAATAGCTGTTGCGATACACTATGAAAAGAGAAAACTAATACATGCGTTAATGCGTGGAGACGGTTTGCAAGGTCAAAACATCATCGCAACTGTGAATGCTATTTCTGAAATACCTAGGATCCTTCCACCGGATGGGGAAGTTCCCGATATTTTTGAAGTTAGAGGTGAGATTTACATTGCGACAAGTGCTTTTGAAACTCTCAATGAACAGAGAATTTCTGCTGGAGAAAAGCCATATGCTACTCCAAGAAACTTGGCGTCTGGTCTGTGTCAAAATATGAATTCAAAGTCCAACACGGCGAAGAGATATTTGCAGTTTTTCCCTTATGGACTAGGAAAAACTTCTGAAAAATTTGCTGATAGCCAGTACGAAATGATTAAGAAACTGGCCGATTTAGGCTTTCCAAGTATGAAACTACTTCAGCGGTTTAATGCGATAGAGGATATTCTATTGCACTATGGTCAAGTTAAATTGGTTCGTAGCTCTCTGGATTATGAAATCGACGGTTTGGTGTATAAGGTTGATAATTTGTGTCTACAGGAAAAATTAGGTTCAGGTTCTTCCTATCCGTACTGGAGTATCGCACACAAGTTTTCAGGAAAGAATGTCCATACCCGTATTTTGGATATTGATATCCAAGTAGGGCGAACGGGTATTCTAACACCAGTAGCACGGCTTGAACCTGTCAATATAGACGGTGTGGTCATCACAAATGTAACATTATATAACGAAGATTATATCACAGGACTTGATATTCGGATAGGAGATATGGCTGTCGTACAACGTGCAGGCGATGTTATTCCTCGAGTTGTGGATGTCGTCAGGACAGATCGTCCTGCTGATGCTCAGGTTTTTTCATTTCCCTCTCTTTGCCCTGTTTGTCAGAGTCCTGCGATTCGTAATGTTAATCCTAAGACGGGAAAGGTAGATTCCGCTCGTCGTTGCACAGGGGATATTGCATGTTCAGCACAAGGCTTAGAGAAGTTGAAGCATTTTGTATCGCGTCAAGCTTTTGATATAGACTATTTGGGTGCAAAACAACTTTCCTTCTTCTTTCAGTCTGAAGATCCTTGTCTATGGATTAGAAATCCTGCATCTATTTTTACGTTAGAACGTCGTCAGCAGGATGCGTATGTGCGTCTTGAAGACCTTCCTAATTTCGGGAAAATAAGTGTTAAAAACCTATATGATGCTATTAATAAGAGGCGTCAGATAGCTCTATCAAGGTTTATTTTCTCTTTGGGTATTCGCCATGTTGGCATGTGGACTGCTAAGCTTCTTGCAGAAAAATATCGCTCTTACCGTAATTTTGAACACGCTGTTGCTCATAACGATAAGGGCTTATGGGAGATAGCAGGGATCGGTGATGTGATAGTAAAATCCATGATAGCATTTTATCAAAATTCTCATAATACTCGTATCGTTGAGGCTCTTTTAAAAGAGGTAACGCCTGAAACTTTAGAAGATGACAAGCCTTCAATAACGGATTCAATTCTGGCAGGTAAGAAAGTAGTATTGACAGGAGCTCTTGAAAAGATAACACGCGAAGAAGCTACAGGATTTATAGAACGATTGGGGGCTAAGGTTTTAACTTCGGTTTCTCAAGAAACCGATATTGTAATAGTTGGCACAAAGCCGGGTTCAAAGTTTTCTAAGGCACAGAAGCTTGGTATTGAGATTATGGATGGAAGTCAATTTTTAGATTTGTTTCAAAAATTCCTCTGATATAATGCTGACAGTAGAATTATATAGTATAAATCAATAATTTCGTTACAATTTTTGAGATATATTTTATTTTTATAAATATAAAACAATAATAGAATATAGTTTTTCGATCTTAGACAGTTATCCTTTAATATTAAGAAGTCTATACTTCGAATTTTTATTTCATATTTTTGCAGAATAGCGAGGATATTTTGTTGAGAGAATTATCATCAATGTGGGATACAGGATGCGTGATGTGGGATGCGGGATGCGGGATGCCGTGATGCGGAGTGCCGTGATGCAGGTGATGCGTGATGAGGGATGAGTGATTCCGTGATCGGAGTGCCGTGATGCAGGTGCCGCGTGATGCGGAGGATGCAGGCGCGGGATAGATAAATGCGATACTTGCTCCATTTATAATTGCTGACTTTTTTCTTTTAGGCTGTGGAAGATACGAGAACATAGAGCTGTGCGAGAAGAGGTTTGTAGGGATAGGATATGCGACCGATGAATAGGAATTTTGGAAGTAATTTACTCCGATACTTTTCCCTGATGCAAAATCCCTAACAAGATGCGCTGATATCTTTAATCTTTGGAAAGGATAAAACTCTTCTTCCTTTTGGCGAGAAAGGGCGTTCTGATCAAAGTTTAAGGCTTCTATTAAGTTGTATAGTTGCCTCCATTCCTGTAGATTGTTTTCCTCTTTATTCGGGTATTTTTTATCACGCTTCAGAATTTTATCAATATGGTGATCCATTTCATCCAAAAGGAGATCTGATGCGAGATTCTCTGTTATAGTAACTTCTTTAAACCCTAATCCTTTTTCTAAAATCTGATTCAAAAAGAGAGAAGAGCGGTTGAGGGGGGAACGTTATGACGAGCGAGGAACAGGGATGCTAATTCCTCTTTCCTGAGCTTCATATAACCCATTCAAGCAGAGAGGGTGGGTTTTAAATTCTGCAGTACCTTCCCTTCTCGCGAATTTTGCCGGCAGCCTATGAGATCCTTGGGAATAGCAATATTAATCATCATCGGTTTGAACAACGATTCTTGGGTATTTGCTAATATCAAATTCACTCATTTCATCACCATATCCTATGTTGCTTTTGTGAGAAGCGCTATGTGATTTTTGCATAGTGCAATAAAAGCCTTTAAGTACACTGTATTTGTTTGTTTTGCGTTTGGGGATTGCAATATAATGAATGAGATGAACTATATATTTTATAATGGCTACCTCGGCTAGGGGCTGATATTCTTAAGTTAAGATGCATATAGATTATATATCTTAGGATCCAATCTTCCCTAGGCTTATTCTTTATTCCTTTAAGTATATCGACTTTGTCTCATTCTCTTTTTTGTTCATACTAGTCCAGTTAAAGTTAAGTATCTCTTTGCCGTGCAATCCATATATAGCCCTCTGTATGTCAATTGCTCCACTATGAGTGATTTCTTCTTTCTGGTTGCTTTTCGTGATGATGGAATCTCAGATTTCTTGCTTGGCGGATGCTGTCTATGAAGAGAGTTATGTGCTTGTCATTGTCTTTTGAATCGCCTACCTTAAAAATACACGGCGTCATCATGCTTTTTGGAATAGGGAACTTCCTTGTTTGTCACCAAGGATTGGATTAAATCCTGCTATATATACACAGCTAAATCTCGCAATTATCGCCAAACAGCTAAGTCCTTAGTGCGTCTCCTTTTCATTCCTTTCGTTTTGTTTTGGTTCAATGCGATATGCATTCTCTTGAAATACCGAAAAACGCCTCTGACATTTATAAATTTAATCACCGTATAAATTAAAAATTTGTATAATTTTTAAATACTCAACCAGAATATTGCTATCGATAGGTCATGTTATCATATAATCTCTCTTATATTGTGCAATCAAAAAGGGAGAAAATTTTCTATGAATATGAAAAAAAGCATATCATTTTTTGTTCTTTTATCAGCTGCTGCAACCGTAATTGGAGGCTATGACCCTGATGACTAAAAAGTATATCAAGCAGCAAGAAAAGCAGGATATACTATAAGTCGAACCAACGTTGAAAGATACCAAAAAATAAAAAAACTGTATGATAAAATCAATAGAAAGGATGTTAAAAAACACGAAGACTTGCAACAAGCAACACCAATGACAGAATCTGATGAAGAAGATGCGCTATCGTTAAAACTCTACTATGATCTAGAATCCTTGCACCGTAACCTCTTAAGATCTGAGGATCTGCCAATACAGCCGATAGAATCAGAAGAGAATCCATTAAAAGACTAAAGAAGAAGGAGCATTATCAAGGAGGAAGGAGCTGTCTTTCAAAACGGATCATGAAGATTTAGACATAGGTAGCCTCAGCTTCAGGTTATTCACAAAGCAGAGGCTTCTAATAAAATAAAAAAAATAGGGTATCTTATTAAAAAAAGTGTTTCGTTGACAAAAAAAGAGCAACAATTATTCCATTCATTATAGAGCGTTTTATATGTCTTTTAGGTTTTTTTTAGGGAATAATCACTTGTATTTGTCTTAAATAGGTAAATAAGCATTATTAATGCGATTTAAAAAGGTTATTATACCTATTGAATTGTGTTGTCTTTCCATGATTTTTATGCCTACAGCAGAATTCTAGGTTTCTAAAGTACCTTTCTAATTCTAATATGCCCAATAATCTTATATGCATTATGAGGCAGTTCAGATTTTTATTGATTTCTCTTTTTTTGTTTTCATCTTTTGATGCATTATTTTGCATTTTAAGAATTGGTTTCACAAATGATAGCTTCTTTTTTTACAGGAGGAATGCTTCGTTGTATTCAGTCTGGTATTGAACTTTTCTATAGAAAAGCAAACAACAAACATGAGCTGGAATTACAAAAGATTTCCTTAAAAGCTGATCGTTAGCGTATTGAGCTGGCTAGGATAGAGGGACATATAAAGATTGAAAGTGATACCATTAACGCTGATAATATGGCTCTCATAGAAGTAACCAAAGCACAAAGTATCAAAAGTAGTATCAGATGGATAGACGGTTTGAGTTCTTTCATAAGACCCCTTATTACTATCTAATGGGTTATTTTATTGTATCCCATAGTAAAAGTTGTTATGATGATAGCGGAAATGAACCAACACAGTATCACTGTTTCGCTATTCAGCGTCGTTCTAGGTGATTTTGAATAGGATCTTGTCTCTTCCATCGTTGGATATTGGTTCTGCGGCAGGACAATGAGGAAAAAAATATGATACCACCACATTTCATTGAACTCATTAAACGTTTTGAAGGATTAAGATTAAAGGCTTACCAACGTTCTGCTGGTGTTTGGACTATTGGTTATGGACATACGGGATCTGATGTTTATGAGGGTATGACGATATCAGAACAACAAGCCGAACAGCTTTTGATACAAGATATAGAAAGTCGTTTGAATCAGCTATTCAGAGTCTCTCCTATCCTTTTGTCTTGTGGTGAAAACCGCATATCAGCTATTGGAGATTTTGTCTTTAATCTTGGCATTGGAGCATATCGGAATAGCACATTGCGCAAACGCGTTGATGCTCAAGACTGGGAAAATGCATCAATTGAAATACGAAAATGGGTTTTTGCTGGAGGAAAGAGGCTTAATGGGCTTGTGGTCAGAAGAGAAGTTGAGGCGGGATTGCTGTTAAATGGTTAGAGCCTATAAAGGATGGATAACCTAATAACTTCTATGGGGAATTTTGGTATACAGATGGTATCGTGAGGAAGAGGGATTAAAACTATCTGTATATCCATTTAAGAATTGTCATTGCGACCACAATTATAGACGATATCTTCCGCAACATCCCATGCATCTCAATACGGAAATTTGCTATCTTATCGGAAAGACTATCTACTTTGTTTTTGAGATGTCTGCTAAATTATATTATAAAAATTCATTGGTTAATTTTTGAGAATTAATACTTCATAGAGTTGTTTTTATAAATGGAATTACACAGCGATATATTGAATTTTTTATTTTAAAAAAAATTGTATTTTAAGAGGAAAGTATTACACCATGACAGCAATTAGCAATACATTCATCAGTTCTTCTTCTACCACAAATAAGGAAGCGCTTTCCGATGTTGTGTCACGCATCACTCCTGAGGATACTCCGATTTATTCCATTATTAAAAAAGGATCGACACAATCCATCCATCCAGAATGGGTTGTTGACAGTCTTGCTGCTCCTGGTCCCAATGCGCAATTAGAAGGTGACGAATATAATTTTGAAGCGATTTCTGCTCCAGAAAGACTTGGAAATTATACGCAAATTATGCGTAAAAGTTGGGTTCTTTCTGGAACACAAGAAGCGGTAGATGATGCCAGTTCTATCTTAAAGCGTAAGGAACAAAAACTTAAAAAAGCTCTCGAGATTCGAAAGGATGTTGAATATTCTCTCGTGAGTTCTCAAGCATCAGATAAAAATTCGCCACGTAAACTTGCCTCTCTCAGCAGTTGGATCAAAACAAATGCAAGTAGAGGAAAAGATGGTGGTTCAGGTGGTTATAATTCTGAAACAGGATTAACCCAAAAAGCCAAGGATGGTGAACAGAGAGCTTTTACGAAACAACTTCTTGATGAGGTGATGCAGGCTGGGTATCAAAATGGTTCCAACTTCCGTCATATCGTTGTTTCTCCACATGTTAAAAGTGAATTTGTGCGCTTTATGTCAGATTCAAATGTTGCATCTTTTCGCTATGCTACTTCTTCTAATTCTGAAAAAAATACTATTGTTGCAACAGCAGATATTTATGATGGACCATTTGGAAGAGTTATTGTGCATCCCAATCGAGTTATGGCAACCAATGCTGAAACAGCCCACAATGCCTTCCTCATTGATCCAGATATGCTTGAATTTCTATGGTTGCGCGACATCCAAGAAGATAAAAATATTACCAAAACCGGAGATTCAAATAAAGGAATCATCATCGGTGAAGGAACGTTAAAAGTTAAAAACGAAAAAGCAATAGGGGTTGTGGCAGATCTCTTTGGCTTATCAAATAAAACCTAAAGGAGAAGATATGTTTATCTACGATGGTTCCTGGCGGTTAGTAAATTATGATCCTATAACAGGAAGAACGATTTGGTGTTGTTCGGATGATCAGCAAGAAGTATATCGTATTGATTATCCGATTGATCATCTTATTGAGCATAATAAACTTTGTCGTCAAGAAATTTCCAGGAAAAAAAATGGAGATTGGCAAAGAGTAGCCAGTATTCCAGTGAGTGTTTTAAGAGATTCGCACCTGATGCAGGCACATAGTAAAGGCGATGATATTTGGATAAAAAATTGGCTCAATAACAAAGATAATGGTGTTTGGCGTACTTCGGAAGGATATGTGTAATGGCAAATAATTATGCTAGTTTATTAATTGATGCGAGCCATTACGTTGAAAAAAGTGGATTTACATGTCTGTTCAAAGATTTTCTGCATAGAGTTGAAGTCAAAATTAATCGTATTTTGCGTTTGCGAGAAATGGAAAAACAGGTTTTTCTTCCCTTGAATTCGGGATCTGCTCCGTTACCCGATGATTATATTGAGATTATTTTTTTGCAGGATCATACAGGCAAAAAATTAGATCATCTTCCTTTAAGTGTGTCATCAAAGGAAAAAAAAGGCTACATCATTACAGCTCATCTCATTTGTGTTGCACCCATATCTTCCGAAAAAGTTTCTCTTCATTACTATGGCTGTATTCCACCTATTACGGAAGAGAATCCTTCTAATTGGCTTCTTCAAATCGCTCCTGATCTTTATCTTTATGGATTGGTTGAAGAAATTGCTTTGTGGGAACAAAATGCAGATAAGGCGTCAACCGCCGGTGCATTATTTCAGCAAATCCTCAAAACATTACAGATGAATGACAATCGTTCGCGTTGGGCAGATGCGAATATAACGCTTGATGGGTTAACACCATGAATGTTTTAACATTATTGAATACAGTTTGTGATCTGGTGGGTTTGTCACGATTTGAAATGGTTTGTGGAAATCAGGACGAAAATGCAGCGCTTCTACTGGCTTTATTACAGCAATCTGGTGAGGAAATCAGTTTGCGGCTTGATTGGCCAGAGCTATTGCGCAAAGTAAAAGTGAATCAGATCCCATTCAATCTCCCAAAATCCTTCGCATCAGGAAAACAGACAACCATCTTCTTTTGCCTCAGAAAATCTTAATTTTTTGACATTTCCAGTTGTATTGAAATAAAGGCGTAAAATCAATCACTTACGTAAAAGTAAGACTAAATCGGACTCAGTGTTTTCAATAACTTACGAAACGATTAGTCTTACCTTTTTAGGTGTTATCTGCTATCATTTTGGCAGTTTTGTAGGCTAATTTTTTAGCGTTGAATTCACGTGTATACAATTCAGCCATATTCGTTTTTGACCATCCATACATTGCCATAAGTTCGTGTGGGCTAGCACCAGCATTCGCTGCGATTGTTGCACCTGCTTTTCTGAGCCCGTGAGCCCTACATTCCTCTGGAAGTCCTGCTTCTTTACATCTTTCTCTAAACCAGTTCCCGAAAGAAGCAAAGGAGGAAAAAGATTTCCCGTTAGATGTCAGCAAAAAAGTATCACCGTCTTGACCGACTGCGTCCAAGCATGTTTGCAGGTCTTCAAAAATCGGAACATGAACTTGTTTTCCTGTTTTTTGTGTTCGGATTGACAAAACACTATCTTTGACATGCTTCTTGCCAATTCTAATGACATCGGATCGGCGTAACCCTAGAAACAACATTAATTCTAAAGCCAATCTTGCCATGGTATTGATAGGATGATGCTTACGATAAATGGCCACTTGTTCGACCGACCATGCGTGCATTTCTATGGTTTTATGAGTAGGACGTCGTATCCCAACGACTGGATTATTCGTAATCAATTCGCATGTTTCTGCCCATCGGAATACAGGGGAAACCGCTTTTAAAAACGATACCGCCACTGATGGCTTATCGGATCTCCGATCTACAGCGTTTTGCATATGTCTGCGTGTTATTTTGGCATAAGGTATGTCGCCTGAATCTTTGATGATACGGAGGAAAAGATTGTCTCTTACTCTTTTAGTGGTGGTATTCAAAGATTGGTAATGCCCGCTTAATCTGTACTGATCAATCAGCCATTTGAATGTTCCTTTACTTCCTTGATCTCCTTTCTGTACTATCCTCCCCGCCAGAGCGTCAGAATATGCTTCTATGAATTCTTCTGTTCCATAGGTGTCTGGAAGACGAACACGTTTGCCGTCTTTTTTAAAATACCATACTTTCCTTCCATGTCTTGTGGTCTCATGGGAAAGGTGAGGGTATCTCGTCTTTTTCATATCTAAATGACAAAATCTACAAAAGGTTCTTCTTCAGGCATGATGATGTCCGTTCTAGAATCAAATTCAGGATAGATGCGAATGCATTTTCCATCTTCGGTGAATTCAATCATGACGTTTCTTTGACGGGCAACGCTTGCCATTCTGTCTAACTCTTTTCTATTGCAGATTGATGGAGCTTTCATGTTAAACTTCTCCTTGTCTTATCTCTTTTATGATTGTCTTTAATTGTCTGACAGATGTCCCTAAATCGTAGTTGCAAACAGCCCAGCCGTTGTAGCCTGTCACATCAATTTCATCGTCTTCCTTGGCTTCAGATCCTCTTTTCTTCAGGTTCTCTAAGCGTTTTTCTTCTGATGGAGGATGGATGACGATAGGTGTTACTGCTACATCTGGATGATCTTTAAAAAACTCCTTAAACGATCTGTAGCCCTCAGGCGTGAGAATGATCAGAAGATCTTTAACTGACGCCATACCACTGTTGATACTTGATTTCAGAAACCCGTACCGATTGCCCTTGTAGGTGACAGTTTCTAGGAACAAATTTGAATCTTCGCACCTTTTGAACCCTTCAAGGCTAAGGAAATCATAATCCATTCCTCTTCTCTCTTCCCGTCTTGGTTCTCTTGTGGTTGTCCCTCTTGGCATCAACAATCCGAGGGATTTGTCCTCCACAACACGTTTAGCGATGGTTGTTTTTCCAACACCTGATTTGCCGATTAAAACGAATATATGTCTCATGACACCTCCTTTAATGATGTTAAAAGTATGTCTTGCACACTGGCTTTGGTCTTAAGCCTCACTTCCACGAGTTCGTCGATGGTGTCTTTGGCCACAATGGAATAGATGTAGACGGGGCGGTTGTATCCCGATTGGCGTTGACGGGTGACGCCTAAACGCTCAATCATTTGTTGATGCGTTTCCAGATCCCACCACAAAGAGAAGAACACTAAGATATTTCCGCCATGCTGTAGGTTTAAGCCATGCCCGCATGATGCAGGATGAGCAAAGAGGATAGGGATTTTTCCAGAGTTCCAGTCGTGAATAGTCTTAGGATCTTTGTCTAGCTTTCTACCCTCTGGAAAAGCTTTAAGAAGCCGTTCAAGATCCATATTAAAATGATAGGCAACTAAGATCGGAGCTTTGCCTGCATCATGTTGAATAGCTTGAAGAGCTTTAATCTTCTCATCATGCACCTCTTTCCAGTTCTTGTCCTCGTCGAGGTACACGGCACCATTAGCTATCTGCAAACATTTGTTGGCTATCGATGCCGAATTAAAGGCTGTGACTTGTTCACCTTGAAGCTCACAGATCAATTCTCTTAAGAGGATTTTGTATTGCTCCTGAACATCAGGTGGGAGAACAACAGGAACTCTCAGGCGGATCGGCTCATCGATATTAACCGTGTCTTTGATATCGATAGAAAGGCAAATATCCTTTAAACACTCTTCTATTTCTTTGCCTGCATTCTCTTTTGGACTATGCTTAACAGCTCCTGCATTTGCTCCTACTTGTTTCGTGATGAACCATTTTTGCGTGAAAGCTTCAAATGTCTTTCCTAAACGTTTTCCACGATCTAAATACCACATCTGACCCCAGAGATCCGTTAAGCCGTTAGGAGAGGGCGTACCTGTTAACTCTATGAACCGCTCAGTATGATGAGCCTGAAGTGCTAAAGCCCAACATGCCTTTCCGCCTCTCTTCCACCTAAAGCTTTTAAGCTTTGTGCTTTCGTCTGCTACGATGGTCGAAAATGGCCATTTGTCGCCTAAATGCTTTTCTAACCAAGGAAGGTTTTCGAAATTGATGACGAAAAGAGTGGCTTCCTCCTGAAGAGCTTTCGCTCTTTGCTTCGCCGTTCCTGTGATGACAGATACTTTCATGTTCGAGAATGCTGACCATCTAGCGACTTCATCGCTCCAAACACTCTTGGCCACTCTTAACGGTGCGATGACTAAAGCAGGTCTTGGATCAAAAAGCTGGATGTAGGAAAGGGCAAAAAGAACACTACATGTCTTTCCTGATCCCATTGAAGCCCACATCGCACATCGCTTGTTTTCCAATATGAAATCAACCATTCTGTTTTGATGATCTTGAAGCTCTAATTGCATTGTAGACCTCCTAAGAACGCATCAACTTCTTCATACGATGAGAGAACAGAAACGTTCTGTGCGTAATAGGTTAGGAATTCATGTGTTAGGATTTGTGACTTTGACAGTCTTCCATGAGGGGCTTTAAGCTCTACCCAATGAACAGCCCCTTTTGGGGTGATGACGATGCGATCAGGACAGCCTCTATAAGCGATGAACTGTATCTTGCGAACAAAGCATCCTCGTTTTCTAGCCCCGCTAACAAGGCGTGATTCAATCTGGCGTTCAGTGTTCATTTGCGATACCTCTTAGCTTCAAAGCCCTTAGCGTTAAGAGGGAGACCCGTAGCCCAAGAAGGGTTTTTCGTCATCAGGGCACAAAGAGTGTCAGAGCTGAATTCATCTGAATCTGGAACCTCACAAACGATTTCATCGTGAACCGTTAAAACGATCGGATAACCCGCTTCAGTAGCGTTTTTCATGCCCTCGCAAAGGATATCTCTACTGATGGCTTGAACAATATTCTCCGTTAATTTCCCGCCATAGGTTGTATCACGCCTTGATCCTATGCCTCTGACATCAACGCTGAGATAGGTTTTTCCAACTCCTACATCACGATACACAAGGTCTCTTCCTGTCGGCAAAGTGAGATAGATATTCCCTGCAACCTTTCGCATCTGAAGCGTGGGAGCGTCAGGGGCTTTTCTTCGTACAGATATTCTATTGCCAATGTTTAAGGTGTATTCAAAAGCGTCATCGCAATCTTTCCATAGGGACTGAACGAAAGGATGCTTGTTTCTCCAAGCTTTCTTAACCAGCTCGCAGGCTGTACCTATGGTTAAATCCTCTATAGCAAATTCAGGATGTTCCGATTGCATCCAAAGGCAAAAACTCTCTGCTTCCTCCCATGTATCTAAAGGGGCAATCTCTCTCACAGCGTTGGCAAAATCATTGAGGTTTAAGCCACGGTTAGAAGCCATTTTAAGAAATACGCCAGCACCGCCTTGATAGCCTAAAGCCAATTCCATGACTTTCCCGATATCTCTTTGGTCGTTGGTGACAGCTCTTGGTGGCAGGTTAAACGTCCGTGCGTAGGTGGTGACGTAAATGTCTTCACCGCTCTTAAAGGCATCAACTTTCCATTGCTCCCCAGCACACCATGCTAGAACTCTGGCTTCAATTCCTGACAAGTCAGCAACGACAAGCTTTTTTCCCTTTGGTGCGACGATGCAACTTCGAATGCTGTCGCTCGCAAATCGGAGAAGATTGTCTTGAGGATACGAACCGCTATCGAGAGATTCTTCAATCTCTTCATGAGGTGTACTTGGTCGGGGGAGGTTCTGTGGTTGAAAGACCCTGCCAGCCCATCTTCCCGTACGACTTGCTCCCATGAATTGCAGTGTGCCTCTTAACCTGTTGTCATTGCTGACAGCAGAAGCAAGGGTTTTGAGCTTTAAGACACTAGAGCGTGAAGCCTTTAATCGGTTTTGCAAGACTGTTCTAACGTTGTCAGGAAGATTAACTGTGCCTAACACTTTGACAACTGTATCTTCTTTTAAATCGGGTAGTTCTAACCACGTTTCTAAGAAAATCCACAACAACAGCCTTTGGTTTTGACGTGAAGTGCATACAGCACCAGCCGTTAAATCTTTTAAAGAGTGATCAAGTTCGTTGCGTGCTTCATCCACAAGATGGGCTAGAGTGTGAACCAGTGGTACATCGATCGCATAGCCGCGGTCGTTGATATCTTGATCCAAAAGCCAAAGGTGGTGTTCGTTGGGGCTTAAAGGTTTTAATAGCTTGAAAATCGCTCTTGTGGCTTCCACGTCTCTGACGCAGTATTCTCCGAAAAGC
>NZ_JACETX010000075.1 GCF_014048425.1 Candidatus Liberibacter sp.
CACGACAGCGATGCATCTTATTGAGACCTAAACCAATTAATACCCTACGTTGAATAGATGGACGACGAATCGGGCTACCTATCTGCTTAACAACTATTTTATCAACCCTAGAAGAAATCACCTAATCACCTCATTATTTACCGCTAGAAGCAGATTCCACAATCGCAATACGCCTCGCCTGAATAAGAGAATTTTTTATACCCCTACGAGAAGCAACATCTCTTGGATGAACCTGGTATTTAAGAGCATCAAAAGTCGCACGAACCACATTATACGGATTGGAAGAACCTATACACTTAGCAACAACATCACGCACACCAAGAACTTCACAGATTGCACGGGTTGCCCCACCAGCAATAACACCGGTACCGGCCTTGGCAGACCTCATAATAACCTTACCCGCCCCATGACGCCCTTTGCTGTCATGATGCAAAGTACGCCCGTCTAACAACGGAATAGAAACCATGTTACGCTTTGCATCTTCTGTCGCCTTCCTAACAGCTTCCGAAACCTCACGAGCAGTACTATGAGCAAAACCCACTTTGCTCTTAGTATCACCTACCACAACCAAAGCAGCAAAAGCGAATCTACGCCCACCTCTTAGAACTTTAGAAACTCGATTGATCGATACAATGCTATCGACCAGATCGCCATCACGCTCTTCGCGATTATGGCGATTCTCACGCTGAGAACGTTCTTTTTGCGCCATCGCTTAATCCCTTCCTTCCACAAAAACGGTGAGAAGAATTCTCCCCCGCCGTTACAATAATCAAAAACTAATCCCACCTGCACGAACTGCATCAGCTAAAGCTGCAAGTCTCCCACCATAGACGTATGGTCCACGATCAAAACAGACAGCCTTAATGCCCATTTTCGCAGCACGCTCCGCTACAAGCTGTCCAACAGCCGAAGCAGCAGCAATATTTGAACCCGTCTTCAAAGAAGAACGAAGAGGCTGGTTTAAACTCGAAGCCGAAACAAGAGTGTGACCAGAACTATCATCTATAACTTGAGCATATATATGCTTGGAAGATCGATAAACACTCAAACGCAATCTCCCTTTTGATACAAGACTCAAATTACGACGTACGCGACCAGCACGACGAGCAAGAATATCTTTTCTAGTAATCATCTATATCCAACCCCTATTTCTTCTTACCTTCCTTGCGCACAACAACCTCATCTGCATACTTAATCCCCCGACCTTTATATGGTTCAGGCTTTCGATAATCACGAATTTCAGAGGCAACCTGCCCAACCTGTTGCTTATTTATACCAGAAACGATAATTTCAGTTGGCTTAGGAACAGAAAGGCTAACTTCAGGTGGGGGATAGTAAAAAATATCATGGGAAAAACCCAAAGAAATTTTTAAATCCCTCTCTACCATAGAAGCACGATAGCCCACACCACTAATTTCAAGTTTACGCTCATAACCTTCTTTAACCCCATGCAAGAGATTAGAAAGCATGGTACGCGACATTCCCCATTTAGAACGAGCTTCCTTCGAATTGTTGACAGGACTAACAGACAATACACCTTCCCGTAGAAAGACATCTACATCATCACTAACCGTAAAAGACAACTTTCCTTTAGGACCTTCAACGCTTACCTCACGATCCTTAACCTTTACATTTACATCAGGAGATATTTGAATACCCTTCTTACCAATTCGAGACATCTCAAAAACCCCATCCATAAAAACGCAAAATAAAATCTAACCTCAAAAGACAGAGCATAAGACTTCTCCCCCAACATTATACTCTCGAGCCTTATGATCTGCCATAACCCCCTTCGAAGTAGTAACAACCATTACACCCAAACCATTAAAAAAACGAGGAATTTCTTTTGCACGAGAATAACAGCGTCGACCCGATCTAGATACACAAGAAATCTCACGTATAACAGAAGAACCTTGGGAATACTTAAGCTCAATTTTAAGCTGATATTTTCCTTTTTTACAATCAACTAAACTGTATCCCCGAATATATCCCTCTTCTTGCAAAACATCTAAAACCTTAGCATGCAACCCAGAAAACGGACTTACAACAAATGGCTTGCGCCGAAGAGCGGCATTACGAATTCGCGTCAACATATCACCTAAACAACTCATAATACCCTTCTCCCTACCAACTAGACTTAGTCATACCAGGAACATTGCCGATACTTCCTAACTCACGAAGAGCTATACGTGACAATCGAAAATCCCTATAAAAACCACGAGGACGACCCGTAACCTCACATCGACTACGGACACGAACTTTAGAACCATTTCGAGGCAGAGAATCCAACTTAAGCATTGCCTCAAATCTTTCTTCTAGAGTCAAAGATTTATCCATCATAATCTTCTTCAAAGCCAACCGCCCAGAAGCCTGATTGACGACAATTCTAGAACGACGCCTGTTCTTCTCAATCGCACTTACTTTTGCCATACACAAAGATTCCTTACATAAACCATCAACAAAAATCATCTCAAAAATGGGAAGCCAAATAATTTTAATAAATGCTTAGCTTGTTCATCAACCCTAGCAGTAGTACAAATAGATACATCCATACCCAGGACACAATCAACCTTATCATAGTCAATTTCCGGAAACACAATATGCTCTTTTATTCCAAAAGAAAAATTTCCATAACCATCAAAGCTCTTAGAATTCAGACCTCGAAAGTCCCGAAAACGAGGCAAAGCCATGTTAACCAGACGATCAAGGAACTCATACATCTTTACACCACGCAAAGTGGCTTTTACCCCTACCTTCATGCCTTCTCTTAACTTAAAACCAGCAATAGAACGCCGTGCATAAGTAATAACAGGCTTCTGCCCAACTATCAAAGCAAGATCAGCTGCAGCTACCTCTGATTTTTTAGAGTCTAAAACCGCCTCACCTATCCCCATATTAACAACAACTTTTTTAATTTGAGGAATCTGCATCACATTCTTATAAGAAAATTCTTTTTGCATCGCCTCACGAATATTAAGCCGATATTCCTTCTTCAAACGCGGCTCATATTTATCTTTAACCATCGACAGGCTCCCCAGAACGTTTATCCATACGAATCTTCTTGCCATCAACA
>NZ_JACETX010000038.1 GCF_014048425.1 Candidatus Liberibacter sp.
TCATTAAAGTGCTGATGTGGAAAGCGTATGAAGTTGGCTGGAATGTGAATTTTGTCCTGCCCAATTGTTAAGGGGAGGACATTGATGTGATTTGAGGGAAATGCTTTCTGTATTAGCAGGCGAGCAATTAAGCTTGTTCCAAGTATTAATACTGGAAGACATCCTGCCCAGAGTGCTATGTAGTATATATAATTTGTACAAGAGACAATGGTTCGCCATAAGGATTATCTTTGGATTGAGGCATGACCTTTTATTCCACGAGGAAATGTAGCGAATATAGGAGGTCATTGTGGGGGGGTATGTTATTAACGAAGCATTAAAATTTTAAACTTAATTTCGGGATCGTGATAGCATCCTTAATCCCTAGAGGTATGTCTTGCGTAAGGTTAGTGTATAATAAGATTTTTTATTTTAGCAGGAGGGAATAATGTCTATAGTTAGTGAATTCAAAAATTTTATTGCTCGGGGAAATGTCATTGATCTTGCCATAGGGGTTATCATTGGGGGCGCTCTTAATCGCGTAGTGGAGTCTCTCGTTAAGGATATTGTAATGCCATTGGTGGGTTTTTGTATGGGTAGTGGCGCTGATTTTTCTAATCATTTTATACCGCTAAGTACAAAAGTTGTAGCAACAGTTCTCTCAGAAGCACGCAAGCAAGGTGCGGTATTTGCCTATGGTAGTTTTATAACTATAATCGTCAATTTCTTTATTTTAGCATTCATCGTTTTTTGTCTTATGCAGTTTGTCAACAAATTAGTGCATAAGCAACTATCGTCTTCTCTTAATAAGAAGGAGACTTCTCCGTCTGCGGATATAATGCTTCTTACTGAAATTCGTGATTTATTAAAAAAGAGATAGGTTTTTTCAATATGGTTTTTCTCCTGTTTGAGAGAGCTTTTTGTTTTTGAATCTGGAAATTTTTCAAGATATCATAAGAATGGGGGCTCTTTTAGCGGACATATCTTTATGATTCATTACTATTGGTTAGCTCTTTATTCAAGGATTCGCTTTTATATGGTTAAAATTTGGAGAAATATGCGTTGAAAAGTCCTTTTTGGAAAAATTTTTAATCAGCGATTTTTGGGGGTAGAGACAATTTTATATAACGGCAAAGATTCTATAGGATAGGGATTGTTTTTCATTTTCTTAGCCAATTTATACTCCCTTAATTTCGTTAAAAACGGTTTTATTGATTCTTCTAATATCAGCGGGTTATTTCCCTAATATATTCCTGGAACAGTCATTGTTTTTTCTTGCGGACAATCTATGAAGGAGCCTTTGGCTCTTCGAAATCTATTACTTTTCTTTAAAATTCTCTATAAGAGGCAGAGTTCTTGGGAGCTAATATTCTATACATAAGATGTGACAACTGGACGTTTAGTTCACGATTGACAAGTGAGAAGAGGATGGATTTGCTTTGTTGTTCTCCTGAATGATATCGCATTTAAAGCCATGGTGCTTTAGAAGCAAAAGTGATCTACGGTTCCTTCTCCATCATGGCAGATAATTTTTTGCCGAAAATTTTGGAAAAACTATCTTGACAAGATTGCTTTAAAGCGTCACCTCGTGATGTGCAGATGAGAAACATTTTAATAGACGGGAATAAGATGCGCATATGGTGGAATTTTTGAACCTTATATAAGGTTTTCCCTGCATGTTTTGGATAAGATGAGAATGGTTAAGGCTTGTTTTCCGTTCCTCTATATGAAGAAACAGAACCTCTTTTTGAGCTTCTCACAGACTTTTTTACAGAAAAAGTAAAAAACAAACTGAAAATACACCTTATAAAGGGTTTTGTATTATTAAATACTTTCAAAACTTGGAAAGAATAAAATCTTTTATGTAAAAAGGGAATAAGGATTATTTGGTTCTTTTTTTCGAAGAAAGTTCAAGATTCGCAATTCGCTCTTCCAGATCATTTAGGCGTTTGCATAAGGCAGCATTTTCATCGCGAGCTTTAGATATCATTCCTTTAACCGACTCAAAGTCTTCAGAGCGAACGACATCCATGGAATTTAAAGCGCTCTGCAGCTTGACTTGGATAAAAGTTTCGATCTCTTTAGACGCATCTTTAAGGGTGCTAGAAGCGCAATTTACTAAGCGAGAGGCTTGATTAAAAACATCGTCAGGTTTAAATGGCATAACGTTACCTCTAGAAAAGTTCTTAAAAATGTAGAAAAACGAATATATCGCAAAGTCAAGATGGCGACAAGATATTTATTGGATTATCGTGTCTTTCCCTCAAAACAGAGCTTGACCAGCAAGCTACATTGGGGGAGAATCCAAGCGAAAGTAAGCAATGAATTAGAAAGATACTCATGGTACTCCCTGTTTTTTCATCCTTCAACTTTGATCCTGTTGCAGTTACAATATTCTCCTTCCCTATTCGTTGGTATGGGTTGTCCTATTTTTGCGGATGGTTATTCAGCACTTTTTACATGCGCAAATTGTTGAGTGAGCAGAAATTATGGACAGAGGGACAAAACCGCATAAATGTTCTATATTTAGATCAAGATCATACTTTCCAAGCAATATTTTGGATGGCCTTGGGGGTGCTGGTCGGTGGGCGTATGGGATATGTTCTATTTTACGGTTTGGAACACTATCTTTCTTTTCCGTGGCAGATCTTAAGCTTTTGGGAAGGAGGAATGTCTTTTCATGGTGGATTTTTTGGTGCAGTTCTATCTTTGTTCTTTTTTGCGCGAATTCATAAATCCTCGTTTTGGGTATTGTCTGATCTTGTTGCTGCATCTGCTCCATTTGGAATATTTCTGGGACGACTCTCTAATTTCGTAAATGGTGAATTATGGGGAAAGATTTCTTGGGTTCCTTGGTCTGTTATTTTTCCTTCGGGAGGATCTTTTCCTCGTCATCCAAGTCAGTTATATGAAGCGATTCTTGAAGGATTGGTTCTTTTTTTTGTCCTCAGGATATTTGTTTATCGTGGATCGGCTCTGAAAAAGCCAGGACTTATAACAGGTATTTTTGTTTGCGGATATTCTATTTTGCGAATTTTTGTGGAATTTTTTCGTGAACCAGATGTTCAATTAGGATATTTGCTCGCTGATTGGATTACCATGGGTATGATACTGTCCTTGCCGATGTTTTTCATTGGTCTTTGGTGTATTCGGAGATCAATCCTGATGAAAAGAAAAGATATCATTTGAATGTTCAATTAACGAAGAAGATATCAGATCTAATCAGAAAAAATGGTCCGATAACAATTGAAGAGTATTTTTCGTTGTGTTTATCGGATGTTGATTATGGTTATTATAAGACATGTGATCCATTCGGTATTTCTGGTGACTTTGTCACTGCGCCGGAAATAAACCAGATCTTTGGAGAAATGCTGGCAATCTTTTTTATTTGTGCTTGGGAAGAGCATGGTTTCCCGAAATGTATTAGATTGATAGAAATGGGTCCTGGTAGAGGAACCATGATGACTGACATGCTTCGAACAATTTTAAAGCTAAAACCAGTTTTTTTTTCAGCACTATCTGTTCATATGATAGAGGATAGTGAAAGATTAAGATCCCTTCAAAAACAGCAACTATCGTCCTATATAGATAAGATAAGCTGGCATGAAGATCTTGATACTGTGCCTCTAGGATTCTCTTTTTTTATCGCAAATGAATTTTTTGATAGCCTGCCAATTCGACAATTTGTTGTCACAACAGAAGGAATCCGTGAGCGCATGATCAATGTCGATCATCATGACGCTCTCTTCTTTTGTGTGGGGGATAGTGAGATAGATCAAGATCTTCTTCCTCGGATTAGGTTTTCTTTAGGGATGATATTGGAAACGTCTTCAGATCGAGATTATAAAATGGCGTTGATTTCTAAAAGGCTGTCCGGTGAAGGAGGTACTGCCGTTATAATTGACTATGGGCATCTTCAAACTAGCGCAGGAGATACTCTCCAAGCGGTTAAAGGGCATAGATATGATCCGCCTTTATTGCATCCTGGAAAAGCCGATCTTACTAGTCACGTTGATTTTCAAAAGCTAGCTTTAATAGCAATATCATATAAATTGTATATCAATGGGTATACAACACAAGGAAGATTTCTAGAGGGATTAGGTATTTGGCATAGAGTGGCTGCTTTTACGAGGAATCCAATACAGAGAGAAACTTTTTTGAGTGCTGTTAGACGTTTAGTAGGGACAGATTCTGACAAAAAAAGCATGGGAGAATTGTTTAAAGTTATGGTCGTTTCTCATCAAAAGGTAGATCTTATGCCCTTTATAGATTTTGGTGATATTTAAGCTGGGTATCTTTAGGTTTTTGGAAATATGTCATATAACTTGAAAAGTTCTTCAGATTAAGTTTGCGTAAAAAATCGTATGGACGCATGGTTTTTAAAATTTCGTATGTAAAATATGGTCTATTTTTCGGAATATATAGACAGAAACGGAATTTTATGAGGTGTATTTGTGGTCTTTGCAGTAGGTCATATGGTTTTAAATTTGATTTTTGATTTTAATCGATCTGATTTCTGTATTGCGGGGGATAATATTCCTATACTCTCCACTTTGCATGGGTAGTGATTTGATTTTTAGAGAATGGTTTGGATTTTGGATGGTATATTATCAGCAGAGAGAGGTTTTTTGAAAAGATATACAATATTTTAGCAATCATCGTTAGTTGATAAAGTAGCAGTTACGGGAATACTACACAGTTGGTGAGGAGATTTTATATGAGGATTTTTTCAGGGAATTCTAACAGAAATCTTTCTGAATCTATCTGTCGTTACTTAGAGGTGCCTTTGAGTAATGCAGCGGTAAGGTATTTTTCAGACAAAGAAGTCTTTGTGGAGATAGGAGAAAATGTACGAGGAGAGGATGTGTTTGTTATTCAATCCACTTCTTGTCCAGCGAATGATCACCTGATGGAGTTGCTCGTTATGATAGATGCCTTGCGACGTTCTTCAGCAAGGCGTATTACCGCGGTTATTCCTTACTTTGGGTATTGTCGTCAGGATCGCAAGCCTGGTCCGCGTACGCCTATAACGGCTAAACTCGTTGCAAATCTTATTACGCAAGCAGGAGCTGACCGTGTTATGACGATGGATTTGCATGCGGGACAAGTTCAGGGCTTTTTTGATATTCCAACTGATAATTTATATGCTCTGCCAATTTTAGAACGTGATATAAAAAACACTTACGATATTTCCAATGTTATGGTCGTTTCTCCAGATGTTGGAGGTGTTGTGCGTGCTCGCTCCCTTGCAAAAAGATTGGGATGTTTGCTTGCAATCATTGATAAAAGACGAGAGCACCCAGGAAAAATTGAACTTATGAATGTAATAGGTAAGGTAGAAGGGAAGAAATGTATTCTTATTGATGATATCGTAGATACCGGTGGTACATTGTGTGGTGCTGCTGATGCTTTGCACGAACATGGAGCTTCCAGTGTTACGGCCTATATTACACACGGGGTTTTATCGGGTTCTGCCGTTGAGCGCATCTCGTCGTCCAAGTTGAAAGAGCTAGTAATTACGGATTCCATACGGCCTACAGATTCAATTCAATCTGTCTCCAGAATACGGGTCACTACCGTAGCAAGTCTTTTTGGCGAAGCAATTAGGAGAACGTTTCAAGAAAAATCAATTTCGAGTTTATTTTATTGATTGGCGCGGAGGAATCGTGAGGCAAGATCTCTAAGAGATAGTAATATTGAAAAATTACAAGTGTTTGCCGATGACTTGTTTGGGATTTTGTGTTGTTGATAGATAGAACCCTTCAGAAGATAAGGCTTAATTTTTCGAAAATCTATTTTGGGAGAAATTGGTTTTTCCGATCCCAAAAATCCGGATAAGATTGCCGCAAGCAGTAAAGAATATAGGTTAGAAATCTATCGACAAACCATTTTTCTCCCAATCTCCAAAACGAGAGGGGTCTGGACCTTTCCTTCCTCCTATTTCTACTGGCGGTTTCGGGATGTTTTTTTGAGCAGCATGGCGTCTCTGGGCTTCTTCTAAAGCGCGTTTCGAAATAGAAGAAAGCGTTTCACGAAGTTTCTCTTTTGTGGGGATATTGCCATTAGCGTTAATATTCGATTGATTTTGGGTGTTTTTCATCTCAATTTTCTTATATAAAATTTTCCAATCTTCTTTCCATAAGAGCCGATTTAGGTATGGCTCATGTCGTACGAGGATATCACTAAAGGGGATTTTTAGAAATATTGAATGATAAGTTTTGTGAGGATGGTTTATTGTTATGAGGAGAAATTTAATTGTTAGTCTGAAATATCTCTTTGAAATTAAAATAAATGCAGATTAAAACTGAAATTTGCATGCCCAGAAGTGGTGCATGGACTTAATGCTTATATGCCTTTTTTGAAAGTAAGATGGGTCGCATCCATTGTATTGCGGTTTGAATCTTTTCCCAAGATCGTTAGATCTCTGACTATATTCGATGATTTGCAGATCTCTTCTGATTGAACGATATCAGTTGTAGTTAAAGCTCTATTAATTTGAATGGTCAGAGCGCAGTTGCTAGGCTACGTTACGCCCAGATAAATATAATAAAGACAGTCTTTTTGTATAAGAATCTTTTTGTGCAAAACAGGTCTATCTTACGAGGATAGAAAAGTATTATATACGATAAACGTGCAAATATAGAAGCATATCTATCCCAATAAAAACATGCCATGTTGTTAGGAGAGAAGGATGGGATTATTTAAGAAACTGCGAAAAGCGGTTTTCCCTGTCGGGGGTTTGGGAGTACGTTTCCTTCCTATTACGAAAGTGGTTCCAAAGGAAATGTTGACTGTAGTTGATAAGCCCGTCATTCAATATGTGGTAGATGAAGCTTTAGAAGCAGGATTAACGCATTTTGTCTTTGTGACAGGACGTAGTAAGGGATCAATTGAAGATTATTTTGATGTTCAATTCGAACTAGAGCAGTTGCTTAAAAAACGTAAAAAGACGGCTGAGCTAACCTTACTGACAGAGGGATTATTGGAGGTCGGTACTGCTATATTTACACGGCAATATGAACCTAAAGGACTTGGGCATGCTGTGTGGTGTGCCCGCCATATTGTTGGTGATGAACCTTTCGCCTTGTTGTTGCCGGACATGATTATGCAATCTTTGGAGGGAGAAAATTGTATAAAAAATATGATGAATCTTTACGAAAAGAGAGGGTCTAATATTTTGTCAGTAGCGAAATGTGACCCGAACATGTCCCATAATTATGGTATTGTAGAAGTGGAAAAGTCGATTGATGAGGACAGCTTTTTTATTTCTGATATGATTGAAAAGCCAGATCCTGACAAGTTGACTTCCAACCTTTTCCTTAATGGACGCTATATTTTGCAACCTGATATTTTTAATATTTTGGCAGATCAAGAGAAAGGAAGCCATGGTGAGATTCAGCTTACAGATGCTATGCGTAGGTTATCTGAAAATCAAAAATTTTTAGCTTATCGCTTTAGGGGTCGTACACATGATTGTGGATCAAAAGAGGGGCTTATTCTTGCAAATGTTGCCTTTGCTCTTGCCAGAAAAGAGATTCGGTCAGATATAGAAACTGATCTTAAGAATCTTCTGGCTGCATTAAAATAGGACATGGATACGTTTGCGATCTGTTGTAAGTATTCAATAATAAATGTAACTATATGATAGTAAAAAAGCTATTGAACATTTCCTTACAAAGAAGTTTTGATAGATTTATTTGCATTGTCGAGGATGGGGCAGTATATGATGGTTTGCAATTAATGAGTGGATAGGATCGATTCCTTTTTTCTATATGGCAACTATACGCTGGATTGCAGCATGTTTGTCTAATGAGGGATTGCCGGTTTCTGGGATCGCAGGATTTTTTATCCTCTTTTGTGTTGTGTGTTAGTAAACGAGTATGGATAGTGCCATTAATGGGGTTCTTTAAAAGTTATGGCAGATACTTTTTCTAGATTACAGTCGAATATATATTGTGAGAACATTGTATCAATCAAGCATTATACAGATAGGATGTTCTATTTTTGTACGACTCGCCCTAAAGGATTTCGATTTCGGTCTGGTGAGTTCGTGATGATTGGTCTCATGGTTGATGAGAAAAAAATAAGTCGTGCGTATTCTATTGCGAGTCCTTGCTGGGATGATAGGCTGGAGTTTTTTTCTATCAAAGTGGAAAATGGATTTTTGACATCTCGTCTTCAGAATGTTCAGATTGGTGATGGCATTTTGTTGCATAAGAAGTCCACAGGAACTCTGGTTCTAGATGCTTTGTTGCCTGGAAAGAGGCTTTATCTTTTTTCTACGGGCACAGGTATTGCTCCTTTCGCGAGTTTAATCCGTGATCCAGAGACATATGAAAAATTTGATGAAGTGATTATAACCCATACTTGTCGAAAAGTTTCTGAATTACAATATGGATTTGATTTGATAGAAGAAATTTATCAAAATGAGATTTTGAGAGAATTTGTTGGTCAAAAACTCAAACACTATGCAACGGTTACCCGAGACGACTATTTGTACAAAGGCCGTATTACCGATCAAATATTGTCTGAGGAGTTTTATCGTAATATTGATGTATCTCCCCTTAATCCTGATACTGATCGAGCGATGATTTGTGGTTCCCCTTCTATGATAACAGATATGAAGACTTTGCTGAGAGAAAGGCAATTAATCGAAGGTTCAAACAGTCGACCTGGGCAATTTGTTATGGAACGTGCTTTTTCTTGCTAATGCATAAATCGAAGGATGCGTTACTTTATTCTATGGTTTGACAGCGGTATTTTGGATGCTCTTAGAGACATTTTTTATTTTTGGCGATTTTTATCAAATAAGACGCAATAATACTTGATATTGTAGAAGCCAGTAAGATGCCGATCTTGGCTTTTTCTTGTAAGAGATAAGAATGAGGAAAAGCCAGACAGGCAATAAACAGGCTCATTGTGAAGCCTGTTCCACAGAGGATTGCTCCTCCATAGAGCAGATACCAATTTGAGCCTTTAGGAAGGATTCCCCATTTCATTTTAATAAGAGAGAAAGAAAATAGGATAATACCAATTTGCTTTCCGAGAAAAAGGCCAAGTATTATCCCCCATATAACAGGATCAAAGAGATCCGTCAGAGAGAAAGCGGATAAAGAAACGCCCGAATTTGCAAAAACAAAAGCTGGTAGCACTAGAAAATTTACCCAAGGTTTAAGGTAATTTCCCAGGAGATTGAATGAAAATTGATTTGTATTAGAGATTTTTTGGAAAGGAAGAAACATGGCGAGTATTACTCCGGCAATAGTTGTGTGAATTCCGGATTTAAATGTAAAAAACCATAGCAGTCCCCCGAAAATGCCATATATGAGGCAGTGAGTTATGCCAAATCGATTGAACCCAAGGAGCAATAGGGTAAGTGCAGTCGCGATACCCAAGTCGGGAAAGCTGAGATATTGAGTATAAAATATTGCAATGATAACGACAGCAATGAGGTCATCAATAGTTGTAAGGGCTATAAAAAAAATTTTAAGAGCATAAGGAAAATGCGATCCCATGAGTGACAAGATGCCCAGCGTAAATGCGATATCTGTTGTTGTCGGGATTGCCCATCCTTTGAGAGCTATTGTATCATTACGATTGAAAAATAAGTATATGAGGGCAGGTAAGATCATGCCTCCCACAGCGGCAAAGAAGGGCAAAGAGCGTTTTTCCCAGCTGGATAGTTCTCCTTCTATGAGTGCGTGTTTAATTTCTAATCCAATCATTAGGAAAAAAAAGCTCATAAGAACATCGTTTATCCAATGTTTAAAGGTGACATTAAAAATTTTAAATTCTAAAAGACTGAAGTAAAATGACGTAGAAAATGACATATTGGCGAAGATAGTCGTCACTATGGTCAAGCTTATTAATAAGATGCCGACTGAGCTATCTCTAGAGACGAGAGATATGAACTTTCCTAAAAATCTATTTTTGATGGAATGGAAATAATGCATAAAATTTATTTCATGGCAAACGAACAAGACGATGCGTACATATATCATATCGCATAATCAAAAGTAACTATCTGTACATGTATATATCTTCCTTTTTTAAATTGCGTAATCACAAGGGTTTCGATATATTGATAGTTGTGCACTTGATTTCACGCTTAGAAATTAAGAACCTCATTGATTGTGGTAATAATAATTTTATAGTCCTGGTCAATCCGAGAGGATCTCTGTAAACATGTTTCTTCGTTGAGATGAGCTGAAGGGTTGATCCATCGAGCGTTTATAGAGGCATTATTGTAGATAGTGAATGGAGTAATTTTATATGGCTGTACCTAAGAGAAAAACTAGTCCGTCGAAGCGTGGTATGCGTCGCTCTGCGGATGCTTTAACTCCTCCTACTTATGTAGAAGATAAAAATACTGGCGAATTACATCGCCCTCATCATATCAATAAGAAAACGGGACTTTATCGTGGACGTAAGATTTTTTCTGTGGAAGAGGATAGTTAAACTTAAGTCCTCCTTTCAGAGAAAAAGGTAATATGGGCTCGCAGAAAAACCTGATGTATTCGTTGTTGATTCTTTGGTAGGGATAAAGGCGGAGGAGTGGTCTATTCTCTTCTTTTGAGGGGAATTGGTTGATACGCTTATCGTAATTCCTAATCAGAATTTATTTTGAGAAAATCAGGATAAAGAGAGATTCTCAATACGGAGGAGACCTATGTTTTTGTTCCTCCGACTATGACTCGGTTCATACGCAGGTGGGGTTGTCCTACGCAGACAGGGATTTGCTGACCCGCTTTGCCACAGACTCCGATTCCTGGATCAAGTTGTGAGTCGTTTCCTACCATGGATAAATTTTTCATAGATTCGGGTCCGTTACCCATTAGTAAAGCTCCTTTGATAGGTGGGCCGATTTTACCATCTTCGATGAGATAGGCTTCGGTGCATTTAAATACAAATTGCCCAGAGGTGATATCTACCTGTCCTCCGCCAAAGACAACAGCATAAATTCCTTTCTTTACGGAAGAAATGATTTCTGCTGGAGGCATATTCCCAGAGAGCATATAAGTATTTGTCATGCGGGGTATAGGAGGATAAGCATAGCTTTCTCGGCGTCCATTCCCAGTGGATTTCGTCCCCATCAGCCTAGCATTATGGCGGTCTTGCATGTAATTTACAAGCCTGCCTTTATCTATCAGGACGTTGTAATTTGAGGGGGTTCCTTCATCATCAAAATTCAGTGATCCACGTTTTTTATTTATAGTGCCATCATCAACTATGGTCACATTTGGGGAGGCAACCATTTCTCCCATCAATTCAGAAAATGCAGATATCTTTTTGCGATTAAAATCTCCCTCTAATCCATGTCCAATTGCTTCATGTAACATAACACCAGGCCATCCCGAAGCTAGTACGACGTCCATTGTTCCGGCAGGCGCATCAATCGCTTCTAGATTGATGCATGCTTGTCTAAGGGCTTCATCTGCATCCGCTTTCCACGAATGCTCCTTGATCAATTCAGAAAATGAAAATTGACCTCCTCTCGCACTGAAGCCAGATTCGCGACGTTCCCCTTTGCCTGCTATCACAGATATAGACAATTTTACCATTGGGCGAGTATCTCGTATCCGGTATCCGTCTGCACGTAGGATTTCTATGGTTTTCCAGCTTGTATTCAAAGATATTTTCACTTGCTTAACCCGCATATCTTTTTTGCGAAGATAAGAATCGATTTCTGAAAGAACAAGAACTTTTTCCTTAAAAGAACAGCTTTCAATCGGATTCTCATAGGAATAAAGGACAGGTCGATTGTTTTCTGGAGGACGCTTTGAGTACGTGCAAGTATACCCGTCCTTTACACAGGCGATGGCTTTTGCTGCTCGCTTGAGGGATTCCAATGTCATTATACTAGAACAACCATATCCGACTGCTTCGGAGGCAACGGCACGAAGTCCAAAACCTTGATTGGTTCGAAAATTTCCCCCTTCAATATGTCCATCATCAAATACTATTTGTTCAGATTGAGAATGTTCAAGGAACAATTCACCATCGTCCATTGATTGTAATGAATTGGATACGATAGAACAAATTTTTTCTTCATCAGTAGCGAATAGGGATAGAAGGTTATGCACTACATTATTCCCTCTTTTAAAAATTTATAGAATACTATACTAACGGATTTCAAGAATTGATGACCCAGGAGCTATACTGGAGAACATTTGAATATCTGCCAATATTTTATACCTTTCTCCTGCGATTGAAACAATATATAAATTTCTGGAAAAAACGATTATAACTAAAAGCAATATCGTTCATTTTCCATCGAGAGAGATTGAATGGAATACGTTAAAATGTATTATTCCTCTTTGCGTGTATAGTTGAGCGATAAAAAACGATTATAACCAGATTCTTGCTATAGATCTCTTTTAAGGTTTTGCAATTTTATCTTTAAGCTAAACACCTTAACACGAATCTATTCAAAGACAGGTTGTGTGTATATATTATCTCGTATATTTTTCGGTTATTTTGCAATATATTCAGGATAAGCTACTGGCTAACTTTTTCGGATAAATTTTGTATATTTTCTCCTGTATTGTTCCAATGAGAATAGGTTTGGTTTTTTTGGGGGTTATCGAGACTTAAAGATCTTTCAGGCGCTCCGTAAGCTAGGGGATATGTCCTTAGCTGTTAGTTGTGCTCTGTTATCTTGGAGACGATGTTTTGAGGATAGACAGGTAAGAGAAAAATTTTGGCAAAAATATTGAAAAATTGTATAATAGTAGGTTTGTAAGTCCTCAATTACAGTAGGTGTTACATGGGGTGGGATAGAGCACGCTTGTGTATTTTTGGGGATCTTTTATTGAAGTAAATTTGAAAATTTTTTTCGCGCAACTGATATATTAGATTTTATAATACTTAGGATAAAGGTCATTTTTGATGCCTTCTGTGATGAAAGCTTGTGAGAAAATTGTTTTTATTTTTGAGATGAATCGATAGGAAAACGTCTGTATTCATGAGGATTCTGATATTTTGAATGGCATAAAAAGTGTGTATTTCCTTTTTAAAATCCATCATGTTAAGTATACTGATCTTGATATCTTTCTTGAAATAAAATTTTTGGTTCGAATTAATCCTGTTTTTTATATGGCGACGATGCATGGATAGAATTGTGAGATGTTTTGGTGATAACACATAAAATAATAGCAGTATGCTCATTGTATGGTAGATAGGAGAATAGGTTTGAGATCGAGATTTAAAGATTTTTTCAGGCTCCTTAAGCCAGGGGTTATGTCCTTAGCTGTATATACTGCCTTGGTCGGGATTGTTATGGCTCCTGGATCTATTGGTATATTTGAAGCCCTTGTAAGCATTTTTGCCATCGCTATTGGAGCTGGTGGATCTGCTGCCCTTAATATGTATTATGACGCTGATATTGATCAGATCATGGTTCGTACAGCGTCGCGTCCTATT
>NZ_JACETX010000012.1:0-2131 GCF_014048425.1 Candidatus Liberibacter sp.
AGGGCAAATTTTTTCACAGACAGTCCGTATCGCATCGTGGAATATAAATACTCTTTCCGAAAAAATCTGATAAAGCCCTCATGAAAAATTCTGTACTACGAGAAGAGGACGATTACGCACTGTTACGGAAGTATGTTAAAAAAATCAATGCAGATATTGTAGCCCTACAAGAAATGGGAAGCTATGATGCCGTCAAAAAACTCTTTCCAGAAGACACGTGGGAAATTTTCTTTGCTAAAGATAATAATCTCAGCCTACACACAGCAATAACCGTCCGAAAAGATACAGTAAAAATTCTTAGCTATAATTTTCACAATACAATAAATAATTCTATTTACATGAAAAAAATCCTCGTCAAGCTATTGAGATTTTGTTTGAAATCAATGGGAAAAAGGCTACGCTTCTCAATGTCCATTTAAAATCTTTCTGCTTCCTAGGCAGTATAATCAGGCCAAAAACCTCACATTGTACTATACTGAGCATGCAAACAAATTGGCTAAAATCCTGGATTGATCAGAAAAATCATCAAATATTCCCTTCATCATTGCAGGAGATTTTAACAGAAAATTGAATCATTTTGGAGAAAACGATGAGTTTTGGCAGAAAATAAATCAACACAATTCTTTGATACGCCTTCCCTCTCAAAAAACATCACAGTGCCACATGACCAAGCACAGAAATCAGGAACCTATAGATTTTTTCATTATGAATGTCGCTGCTCGGGAACTCCTTTCTCAAGGAAGTTTCTCAGAAATTCTATATCATCAAAAGGAAGCAGTGAAATATGGATATCGTCTTAGTGATCATTGTCCCATAGCCGTTAATTACAATTTCTGATTACTTTTTGCATAAAAAACAAATGCCCTTTAGCAAAATAGAATAAGGTGAGAAACCCTCTCTTCGAGAAGAAATAACAATAGGCGTCAAAATCATACAAGGAAATCACCTTGCTCTTTAAAAAACAGCATTACAATTAGTTGTAATGTCAAAAATACCGTTTAAAATCCAAAAAACATCTATCGTTTCAAAAAACTTATAGATCATCGTGTTTTATGAATCTTATCATAAGGAATTACAAAAATTTTGCTTTCCAAAGAAAGGTTTTCCTTATAATTCAAGATTTCTACAATAGTAGATCTCCCTAAATCATCTATAACTTTCCAAGATAGTAGACGATAAGATGACCTATCAAAAACCAAAGATATTTTTTGTCCTCCTGATTGGGACTTAAAAACAATGGTAATGAATGCATCTTCTACATCTATTCTTTGTATGCTGTTTTGTATTTTATCCCGTTTATCCGAAAAAATCATATCAAAATCTGTATTATGTAGAGGATAAACACTCCAAGTATCTAACTTCGAATTATGTATAGCAAGATTATTACCATCTGCTATAATCTTTATAGGAGAGGAAGGGTTATAGTTGAAATAAAATTTTCCAGGACGATCTACGAAAATCTCACCGCTTAATATATTGCCATCAGCATCATTTTGAACAAAATTCCCCTGTATCGTTTTCATAGATAAAAACCGAACAATCAGTTTCTCTGCAATTTTCGATTGAGAATCCCTAGAAAGAGAATACAAAGAGGAACAAAAGACAGTACTACAGAAGCAGAAAAGGATATATCCTACAAAACCTTTTCCTATCCTCAAAAAGAGCAATCTCACAAGGAGTCCCTCCCTAATATTAAGAAAAAATCTCTAAAAACTTCCAATACGAACCTATTATTCCAAAAGTTCTTCCATAGAAGATAATATTATCTCTCGCTTACCAGTACTACTGGCTGGGCTTACGACTCCTTCTTCTTCCATTCTCTCAATAAGAGACGCAGCACGATTGTAGCCAATTCCTAACCGGCGCTGAATATACGACGTAGAAGCTTTTTTATCTCGCAATACGACTGCCACGGCCTGTTCGTATAGGTCATCTGATACTGTTGAACCAGGATTTCCTGATGAATTCTTTGCTGATCCCCTTTCTTCTCTAGGACATGCCAAATCAATATACTGCGGTTTTCCTTGTTCCTTTAAGTATGATACGACTTTCTCAACTTCAATATCCGAAACGAAAGGACCGTGTATACGTTGAATACGCCCTCCCCCTGTCATATGAAGCATATCACCTT
>NZ_JACETX010000012.1:2224-30884 GCF_014048425.1 Candidatus Liberibacter sp.
GACCTGGAAAGAAATCCGCGTTGGAAAATTTGCCTTAATCGTACCAGTAATCACATCTACTGAGGGTCTCTGCGTTGCCATAATGACATGAATTCCTGCTGCACGCGCCATCTGGGCAAGACGTTGCACAGCCCCTTCAATATCTTTCCTGGCAACCATCATTAAATCTGCCATCTCATCTATTACAACAACAATATATGGCATATGCCGAAGATCTAATTGTTCCGTTTCATAAATTGCTTCACCAGTTTTTCGGTCAAATCCAGTCTGAACTGTACGATTTATACTCTTACCTGCATTACAAGACTGTGCGATTTTCATATTAAAGCCATCAATATTTCGCACACCTACTTTCGACATTTTTCGATAGCGCTCTTCCATTTCCCCTACCAACCATTTTAGTGTCGTAACAGCTTTCTTCGGATCAGTGACAACCGGGGTAAGGAGATGAGGTATTCCATCGTAAACAGAAAGCTCCAGCATCTTCGGATCAATCATAATAAGATGGCATTTATCTGGTGTCATCCGATAAAGTAAGGATAAAATCATAGTATTTATCGCCACCGACTTTCCTGAACCGGTAGTCCCAGCTATCAAAAGATGCGGCATCTTAGCTAGATCAGCAACTATTGGCTCTCCTTCAATGTTTTTTCCAAGAGCTATAGCAAGAGCTGATTTATTTCCTTGGAAAACATCTGAAAAGATTAAATCTCTTAACAAAACAGTTTCACGCACATCATTAGGAAGCTCAATTCCTATGGCATTACGCCCTGGTATCACCGCAACACGTGCTGAAACAGCACTCATAGACCTGGATATATCATCGGCAAGACCAATGATACGCGATGATTTAATGCCGGGAGCAGGTTCCAATTCATAAAGGGTAACAACAGGCCCAGGACGAATATTAATAATTTCTCCTTGAATGCCAAAATCCCCTAATACGCCTCCTAATATACAAGCGTTACGCCGCATAACATCCGGAGACAACTTGGTGCCACAAACAAAAGATTTGGGCCTAGAAAGCAACGTTTTGGGAGGAAGAGAAAATTCTCCCATGTCATTGATATTCTCTGAATCAGAGTGAAAGATAGCATCAACATCCTGAAAAGAATTTTCTTGTGGTCTCTCGGTTTGTTTAACTTTTGACGCTTGATCAGAATCTTTGATATCGGAAAGACTTTCATCCAGGACGGGTTCTATCCTGTCACTATTAAAATGAGAATATAAATCAAAATTATGATCTTTTTTTCGGGAAGAAGAAAAAAGACTTCTCACCCCAAAAACCCTAAAAACCCGTGCTTTTAACACATACCAAACATGTTCCAAAGCACCCAATATCAAAGATCCTTTTATATATTCCTCCTGATCTCTTTGTGTAATTTCCAGATTATCTTTGATCTCATAGAGAATCTCATCTTCAACACGACGACCTATAGTTCCGGAAGCAAAAAACGTGAGAGAAATCGTGGTACATAATAATACCATATTAAACAAAAAGTCTCCCATTGCTGTTGGATAGCTTTCAATAAACAAGATAGGAAGACGTATGATCATATCCCCAATGATCCCACCAAATCCATTTTGGATAGGCCAAAATGGAGATGGCGTACAAGAAGCAAGAAAAGCCGCCGAGATAAAAAAATTGGCTATCCAAGCACTGAAGCGTTTCGAAAAACGTTCAACCTTATTACCCGACAATAGTGTTAAGCTCCATATGGCAGGAGGGAACAGCGCTATAACACTCGCAAGACCAAAACACTGAATAATAATGTCAGAAAAGATAGCCCCACCATATCCCATGAAATTTTTCGGCGGATTGCTTGTAGCATATGAATAGCTAGGATCATATACATCCCAGGTAGCCAAAACTAAAACAACGGAGATGAGGATAAGAATCAATAAGAACCCACTCATTACCATTAATTTTTTCTTTAACCAATAAAGGAAATTAAACTTTTTTTCCTTATCGCTTTCTATAACTACTGCTACATTTCCAGACATAAAAAACCCATATTTTCGAGTTTGTGAGATGAACTGAACCCAAGTCTTACCTCACCCAAAAGCATATCTCATTAATCATCTATTAAAGTTAAAAATTAGTTCACCTTTTGTGACAAATTATATAAAATTCATAAAAATAGAATTTACCTCATTGGAAAAACTTTTCAGACTCTTAGCCGATTCGCTTAAAATACTTAAAACATGAAAAATATTATAGACTTGCTGGTAAAAACTGTATTTATACTTTCTAATGGATTGGATTGCTTTTAACTCCTAACTTAAGAATGATAAAATTAATATTGTCCTTTTGGCACCTTCTCTGTTATACTCTTTAGAAGTTTTTCTAGCTTTATTTTTCTCAATATTATTTCTATCTTTGTTCTACGAGGAGATCAACAACAAATGGCTCAAAGACCTTTGATGCCCAAAGCCAGTGCTGTATGGCTTATAGAGAATACATCTATTACCTTCAAACAGATAGCGGATTTTTGTGATCTCCACCCTTTGGAAGTCAAGGCTATTGCAGATGGAGAGGCTTCTCAAGGCATCAGAGGAGTTGATCTCGTTTCTGCTGGTCAGCTCTCGCGTGATGAAATAGCACGAGGAGAGCAAGACAAAAATTATAAACTAAAAATTTCTGAACCAAAAGTTTATGTAACAGCCTCTAATAGACGCAAGACTCGGTATACTCCCGTATCAAAACGTCAAGATAGACCAAACGCCATATTGTGGCTCGTACGCAATCATCCTGAACTCAAGGACGCACAAATTACTCGTCTGGTTAGAACTACAAAGTCGACTATTGAGCAAATTCGTACTCGTACTCACTGGAATTCCCCAAATTTAACCCCTATGGATCCCGTAACGTTAAGTCTCTGCTCCCAGATTGATCTTGATATGGAAGTCAAGAAGAGTGCGAAAAATCATCCAGGAAAAAATAGCATAGAGGAAATGTCAAAAATATTTTCTTCTCGTTAATCTCTAATAGTGTTTTTATCGTTTCTCTACACTTGATGACTTTTTATCATCGTTAGTAATTCGTTTTTTGCTCTTTAAAGATATATTTGTCTTTCTTTCCTAAGGTATAATATCTTCAAATATCGCGATCTTAATTGCATTTTAGAGGGCGATCTCCGAATATACCAGATCCTATCCGTACACTGGTAGAGCCAAATGCAATTGCTGTACCGAAATCTTTAGTCATTCCCATAGACAGTTTCTTAAGTCCACAGTCTCTAGCAATATTGGATAACAAGCAGAAATGAGGTCCTGGATTTTCCTCTATAGGCGGAATACACATCAATCCCTCAACTTTTAGTCCATATTTTTCCTGACATAAGTGAAAAAAATTTTTTGTATCTTTGGGTCTAACTCCGAATTTTTGTGCTTCATTGCCCGTGTTAACCTGGATGTAGATAGATAGACGACGTTTTTGCTTTTCCATTTCAGTAGCAAGCAAGGATGCTATCTTATCTCTACAAACTGTCTCAATCACATCAAAAAGAGAAATAACCTCTGGCACTTTATTCGATTGCAAAGAACCTATAAACCTTAATTCTACATTCCAATTTTGTTTCAAAGAAGACCATTTTATCTGCGCTTCTTTTACCTTGTTTTCAGCAAAAATTGTTTGTCCATAAGATAAAGCAGAATGAATAACATCAACATCTACCATTTTGGAAACAGCGACCAAAGATACACTATTTTTTGAACGTTGTGCGACAACTTCACTTTTTAAAATATTATTCCTTGTTTCTTGTAATCTTGTCTTTAAGATCATAAGCTTCTTACCTATATTCATTCTATAGAATGGGTCAATATACGCCTCTATAAAATAGAACTATCGCAACTGTTTTTTATGCTATAAACTTGAACACTGAAGAACTCCGTATTGGAAATCCAAAATATCTTTTTAACTATCCGAGAAATCCATGGAAACAAAACAGTACAATCCTCAAAAATCCGATCTTATATGGCAACGCCTTTGGGATAAGTCCGGCGTTTTTAATGCTAATAACACAAAAAAAGATAAGAAGCATTATATTCTTGAAATGTTTCCATATCCATCTGGGAAAATCCATATGGGACATCTCAGAAATTACACGATGGGTGACGTGGTAGCACGCTATAAAAGAACACGTGGTCTCAACGTTCTGCATCCGATGGGTTGGGATGCATTTGGAATGCCCGCGGAAAATGCTGCACGCGAAAATGATATACATCCAAAAGAATGGACTTATCGCAATATTGCAACCATGAAGGAACAACTCAAATCTATCGGGCTATCTTTAGATTGGAGCAGAGAATTTGCTACTTGTGACGAAAGCTACTATTGTTTTCAACAATTGCTGTTTTTAGATTTTATAAAGCAAGGTTTAGTCTACCGAAAAAAGTCAAAAGTCAATTGGGATCCTATAGATCAAACTGTTCTTGCCAATGAACAAGTAATTGATGGTCGTGGATGGCGTTCTGGTGTTCTCATAGAGAAACGTGACTTAACCCAATGGTTTTTGAAAATATCTGAATTTTCGCAAGATTTACTTGATTCTCTGGACACCCTTCCTGAATGGCCAGCCAAAGTCAAAACTATGCAAAAAAACTGGATTGGACGTTCTGATGGGCTACAAATCCGTTGGGAAGTTGTTTCCAATACGACAACAAATATCGAAGAAATATTAGTATATACAACAAGACCTGAAACAATTTTTGGTACATCTTTCCTAGCAATAGCTCCGGATCATCCAATCGCCAAAAAACTATTAAGGTCAAGATCCGATATAAGTGATTTTTATGCTGAAACGAAAAGAATCGGAACTGCTTTATCCATATTGGAAAATACTGAAAAAAAAGGCATAGATACTGGAATCCGGGTAAAACATCCTTTAAATCCCAGCTTAGAAATACCTGTTTATGTCGCCAATTTCGTTCTTATGGAATATGGAACCGGAGCAATTTTTGGATGTCCTTCTTGTGACCAACGCGATATGGATTTTGCTCAAAAATACAATTTGCCCATTATCCCAGTAATCATCCCAGATTTTGATCTTTCTCCTTCTCAAATCCCAACCAAAGAAGAGAAAGCATATAGCGGTGATGGTCTCATGATTAATTCACATTTCCTCAACGGCATGACAAATTCAGATGCTGTTAAAGCTATTATATCGCGTTTAGAGAAAACAATGCTTAAGGGTTCTCCTGTAGCTAAAAGAAAAGTTAATTTCCGTTTGCGAGATTGGGGAATATCGCGCCAACGCTATTGGGGTTGTCCTATTCCTATTATTCACTGTCAAAAATGCGGAATTGTTGAAGTTCCCAAAGAAAATTTGCCTGTAAAATTACCAGAAGATATAGATTTCAATATTCGCGGAAATCCACTTGACCATCATCCGACCTGGAAGAAAGTTTCTTGTATAAAATGCGGAGAAAAAGCTCTACGCGAAACAGATACTATGGATACCTTCTTAGATTCTTCGTGGTATTATATGCGCTTTATATCGCCTCATGCGAAAACTCCTATAGATAGACACTTATCGGATTATTGGTTGCCAGTTGATCAATATATCGGTGGTATTGAACATGCAATTTTACACTTACTGTATTCTCGATTTTTCACACGTGCATTAAGCATGTCTGGATATACTAAGATTAAAGAACCTTTTAAAAATCTATTTACTCAAGGGATGGTTATCCACGAGGTGTATTACCAATTAGATGGTGCAAAAAAGAAGTATTTCACTCCCGAAGAAATATGTTTAAAGGAGATAGACGGACAGCGTTGCGCTTTTCGAATATCCGATAATTCTAAAGTGATTATTGGTCCCTTGGAAAAAATGTCAAAGTCAAAGAAAAATATAGTAAATCCAGAAGAAATCATAAAAATTTATGGGGCTGATACAGCTCGTTTATTCGTTTTATCAGATTCTCCACCCGATCGTGATATGATATGGTCAAGATCCGGTGTAGATTCTGTGCATAAATTTATACAGCATATTTGGTGTTTAATTAACAATGCAAAAACTGAATTACAGAAGGTTTCTCCAAAATCTACAAAGGAATCCAAAGAATTATATATTTCTCAATCTTCCCACAAAACATTAAAGCTCATGGAGGAAAATTATGAGAAACTTTCTTTTAACAAAGCTGTCGCTCATATCCATGAATTAATGAACATTCTGGAAAAACCGCTTATAAAAATGGCAAAAGGGAATTGTGATGAAACATTTAAATCGGCTGTAAAAGAAGCTGTAGAAATATTAATACTTGTCATGTCTCCAATGATGCCCCATCTTGCAGAAGATTGTTGGAAACTTTTAGGAAATGCAGGGTTAGTAGTACATCAAAAATGGCCACAATTTGACCATTTTCTGGTAACAGAAATGGATATTATACTGCCTATTCAAATAAATGGGAAAAAACGCACTCAACTCAAAGTACCAAAAGATGCGCATGATGATTTTATCAGAAAAGCTGTGTTAAATTTAGAAACCATAAAAAAGGTTTTAAAAGGAAAAACTCCGAAAAAAGTGATAATTGTACCACAGAGGATTGTTAACATTGTTATTTAGAAAAAAATATATAATTTGCACAATATTCGTCTTTTGCAACTGTCTTTATCTCACCAGTTGTCAAATTTATCCTTTGTATTATTACAAAAAAAGGAATGATAAAGGGTATATCCATACTATAGAAATATCACAAGCCTCTGATTATATCGAAAAAGCAGTTCGAGATCGCTTAATTTTTCTCATGTCCCCTGAACTTACTAGAGGAAAATACAAACTCAATATGAGTGTTACCCGTAGAGGCAATAGCAATATAAGTAATAATGGTTTATTTGGTAAAGTAGGGCGCATTAATCTACAAGCAGTTTATTCTTTACAAAAAGCATCTGATGGAGAGATAATTTATAAAGGGCATATACACGCAAATTCTTTGTTTGATTTTTCAAATCAAGAATTTTCTAAGATTCGTATTGTTAAAGATACAGAGGAAAAAACTTCTAAAGAATTAGCGGAGAACATTCGTATCGATGTTATAAGCTTTTTAAAAACTATAGATTAATTTAATGGTTACAATAAAATCTTATGAATTTGAAAAAAAATCCTTCAATAATTTCCTCTCTTCCTACTTCATGTTTATTTTTCATGGATCAGATAAAGGACTAATATCTGAACTAATTAATAAACTAAAGGAAAAAATAGGTGTCTCTTACGATGATCCCTTCTCATTGGTTAATTTAAATTCTTTCGAGATCCAAAAAAATCCAGAAAAATTATGGAATGAAGTAAATTCAATTAATCTTTTTAATAAAAAGAAAGTCATTCTGATTGAAAATGCATTAAATGAAAAAAAAATTTTAGATTCTTTGGAAGAAATTATTGCAAAAAATCTAAATAAAAATTTTATTATCATCCAATCAAAAGAATTAAAGAAAGATATGCGTCTTAGGAAAATAGGAGAAAAAAAATCCTCTGTCCTTTCTATATCTTGTTATCCTGATAACCAACGAACTCTCATCTCTTTGATTGAGGAGGAACTCCTTTCTAAAAAACGTCGTATATCACAGGAAGCATATCAAATATTGCTTTCTCATTTAGGAGGAGACCGTATCGCTTCTCGAAATGAACTGCAAAAACTCTCATCTTATTGCCTAGAAGAAACTTTAATACAAGAAGAACACGTAAAAGATATAATTAGCGATACAAATACTTTATACATTGAAGAAACTGTCAATGCTGCTATATGCGGAGATGTCCGCAAGTCAACTTTTCTAGTTGAGAAATTTTTTTCATCAAAAATGCCAGCATATTCCTTGTTGCATGGATGTTTTCGAAAATTTCAACTTCTTGATAAAATGCATATCGAAACTATATGTTCAGGTGAATCTCTTATAGAAATAATACAGAAATTTGAAAAACATGGTTTTCATAAGAGGAAATTACTACTACAAAAATCTTTGCAAATCTGGCAACAAAACATAGTGGAAATATTTTTATATAAAATAGATAAAGGAATCCAATTAATAAGAAAAAAACCCATACTTGAAAAAAGCATAACTTCTCAAATTATCTTACTCATTGCTCAAACAGCCGACAAAAAACTGCAGAGATAAAATCTCTATTCAGGAAAAAGAGAGATGCAATCAAACTAATATATTTTTATCTCTTCAAGAAAAATACAACAACAGATCCAATCTGTCTCAATTTTTTTCTAAGAGAGAACATATTGCATCTAGTTGTGCGATCGTTTTATATTTAATACGCACTTGACCCTTGTCATCTTTACATTCTATGGAAACTTTCAAACCAAGTCTATCAGATAAACTGCGTTCCAATATCATTAAATCAGAACTTTTACTGGCATCAGCTTTTAAAGAATTTCTTATATTTTTTTCTCTATTCTCCGCCTTTCTTACCAATTCCTCCGTATCACGTACTGACATTTTTTTAGAAACGATAATTTCAGCTAAAGCCAAAGGATTAGCCGTCAAAATCAAGGCTCGAGCGTGTCCTAACGAAAGATCTCCCTTTGAAAGCATTTCTTTGACGGGATCAGGTAATTTCAAAAGCCTTAGTATATTAGAAATATGACTACGACTTTTCCCTATAATTTTTCCCAGATCATTTTGTGTATATTCATATTCAGAAATCAATTTTTCATAACCAAAAGCTTCTTCTAAAGGGTTTAAATCTTTACGTTGTACGTTTTCTATAATAGCAATTTCAAGAGAAGACTTCTCATCCATATTTCGTATAATAACAGGAATTTCTGATAATTTAGCAAGCTGAGCAGCCCGCCAACGCCGCTCACCAGCAATTATTTCATATGAATTCTTGTCTATTTCACGCACAAGAACTGGCTGGACTATACCATGACAACGGATAGAATCTGCAAGCTCTTGTAGTTCTTCCGAATCAAAAGAGTCCCGAGGATTATATGGGCTAGGAGATATAGATTGAATTGATACATAATGTTCAGATATAGAGGGAGATTCTGAAAGACTTTTATCAAAATCAGAAGATTGATCAACCTCACCTATAAGATCTGCAAGACCACGACCAAGTCGACGTTTGGCATTATTACTACTTACCATACCTTTTTCCTCAACCTTAAGCAGCTTCTTTTCGCTGACGCTCCCGTCGAATTAATTCTGAAGCCAGACGCAGATAGGCCTGACTCCCTGTACACTTTAAATCATATACAATAGCAGGTTTTCCGTGAGAAGGAGCCTCAGAAATTCTAACATTTCTTGGAATTATGGTTTGATATACTTTTTCTCCAAGGTTTTTTCGTACATCTGAAACAACTTGTCTAGCCAAACTGTTTCGCGAATCAAACATAGTTAATACAATTCCTTGTATATCAAGAATTGGATTTACTGTACGACGAACTTCTTCAACAGTTTCCAAGAGCTGACTTAATCCTTCTAATGCAAAAAACTCACATTGAAGTGGAACCAATATTGAATCTGCCGCTGCCATAGCATTCATAGTTAAAAGATTAAAAGAAGGAGGACAATCCAATAAAATATAAGAAAAATTATGGATTGACTTTACAGATAAAGCATTAGAAAGACGAAATATTCTATCTTTTTCCCTACCTATTTTCATTTCTATTCCTAATAAATCCATAGTAGAAGGAATAATTGACAAGTTTGGAATAGATGTTTTGATCAGGACTTGATCTAAACTATTTTTTCCAACTAATATTTCATAAGAAGAATATTTTCTTTTGTATAATTCAATACCCAAACCAGTACTTGCATTACCTTGAGGATCCAAGTCTATCAATAAAACATTTTCCCCAATAGCTGCTAAAGCAGTAGAAAGATTAATGGCTGTTGTAGTTTTACCAACTCCACCTTTTTGATTGGCTATAGTAATAATACGACTGTTTCCCTCTTTCATCATATATCCTTTATATATTTTAGACACCAAAATACGTTTTAAAACGAGAAATTTTTAAAATAAAAGAATCATATTTTCATGTTTTATAAGAGAAAAATCTTAACGACATCGTTTCTTATTAATTTCTGATTTATAATTAATCCTTCTTTATAGAAAAACGCCTTACTGTCATGATTTTTAGCCATCCCAGAAAAACTTATATTTTATGCATTTATTAAATAATGCAGGAGATTGTTAAATAAGGCAAGGAAAAACTGTATTTTATGTCTTAATTATCTAAAAAATAACATGCAAAAACAAGATTTTTTATTATTGTAATGAAATCAACCTATCTTTGACCAGATTCAGCGATATGAATAGAAATTAAAACCCTAGGAAAAACCGCTTATATACTTCCAAAAAAAACAAAAAAACACTCAAACTGAAAAATACAGTCCATCTTTATTTTTATATTTTTAAAAAATCTATTGTATACGACAATCCCAAATTGATAATTTAAATCTACTTAAAAAGTCATAGAAGATACCTATGTTCTTTTTGGTGTTTCACGTGAAAACAGTATAATGATTCAAAAAAAAAGATCAAATATAGTATATTTTTTCTTAAATTATTATGTTTTATTTTAAATAATTTTTCTTATTTTTTAGAAAATCCTTTCTTAATACATATTAATAGCAAATTCAAAGCCGCAGGAGTCATTCCATCAATTTTTGAAGCTTGAGATAAATTAAACGGTTTTATACGAGATAGTTTTTCTTTTAATTCATTTGAAAGAGCAGGAAGAGATGAATAATCAAAATGATCTGGTATAAGTCTTTTTTCTTCACGTTGAATATCTATTGCTTCTGTCCTTTGCCTCTGCGTATAAATTTCATAAGAAGATTCGATTCTAATCTTTTCAAGGATACTTGGAGAAAATTTACAAAAATCAGAACATATTAAAGAAAGATTTATAATAGAAAAATCTGGATAAGATAAGAAATCATATGCAGTGCGTATTTTTCCATTTTGTTTTAGAGGAATAGAAAGATGAGAGGTATTTTGAGAGGTTAAAACCAAAGATTTCAAAAGATTTTTCGCCAAGTTATACTCTTGTCTATATTTTTTAAAACGTTCTCTTCGTTCTCTTCCAATACATCCTAATTCTATACCAAAAGGAGTTAAACGATTGTCAGCATTATCCGTTCGAAGGAAAAGACGATATTCCGCACGAGAAGTAAACATTCTATAGGGCTCAAGAACACCTTTAGATGTTAAATCGTCTATCATAACTCCAATATAGGAGTTAGTACGACTAAAACTAACACAATCCAAATTATTAGATTTACGAGCAGCATTTATTCCAGCAACCAATCCTTGAGAAGCAGCTTCTTCATATCCTGTTGTCCCATTGATCTGTCCAGCCAAAAATAATCCTGAAATTTTTTTGGTTTCTAAAGTTGGGTATAATTCTTGCGGATTCACATAATCATACTCAATTGCATATCCTGGTTGAATAATTTTGACTTTTTCTAATCCTGGAATTGTGCGAACAAATTGATGCTGTATTTTTTCTGGTAAAGCAGTAGATATGCCATTTGGATATACCACATCTGTATGAAGCCCTTCAGGTTCTAAAAAAACCTGATGTCCATCGCGTTCTCCAAATCTCATAATTTTATCTTCTATCGATGGACAATATCTCGGACCAATAGAGTTAATATTACCTGAATAAATTGAAGAATATTTTATATTTTCGGAAATAATACGATGTGTTTCTGAAGTTGTCCTGGTTATTCCACACTCAATCTGAGTATTAGTAATTTTATCAGTCATAAAAGAAAAAGGAATTGGATTTTTATCAGCAGATTGTTTTGCAATTTTTTCCCAAGAAATAGTTTTTCCATCAAGACGAGCAGGGGTTCCAGTTTTAAGACGTCCAATTTTAAAATTAAATTTCATAAGACTATTAAAAATAGAATTTGATGGAGGCTCACCTATTCTACCAGCTGGAGTTTTGAAATTTCCTATATGAATAACGCCTCTCAAAAACGTTCCCGTAGTCAAAATCACTGTACCACAACGTAATATACCAGTATTTTTTATCACCACAGAACTGATCTTGTTTTCTTTTATATTAAAATCAACTACTTCACCTTCAATAACATCAAGATTATTGTATGAAAAAATATTTTTTTGAATTTCCGAACGATATAGGTCTCGATCTGCCTGAGTTCGTGGTCCACGTACTGCTGGTCCTTTTCTGAGATTTAACATACGAAATTGTATGCCAGAAGCATCGGCAGCACGCCCCATCAAACCATCTAAAGCATCTATTTCTCTGACAAGATGTCCCTTTCCAATGCCACCAATAGCTGGATTACACGACATAGATCCTATAGTAGAAATTTTATGGGTTATCAGTACCGTATCAGAACCCAATCGTGCTGCTGCTGCTGCTGCTTCACAACCAGCATGTCCTCCCCCAATAACAATAACATCATAATATTTTTTTAACATACTTTACCTCACTACAAGTGATACAATCACTTACCAATACAAAATTTTGCAAAGATAATGTCAAGTAGTTGTTCCACATCAATTTTTCCTGTTATTTTCCCAAGAGAAATAGATGATAATCGTAAATTTTCAGCAATAACATCCAAATCATCGTTTTTTTGATTTAAAGCTCTGTCTAAAAATTCTTTAGCTTGAAACAAATTGTCTAAATGTCTTTTTTGGCTTGGAATAGACATAGAATTTTTTTTGAATTTATTAGAAAGAATTTCTTTTATTTTATCTATTAATTCTTCTAAACCTTCTCCCGTAAAAACGGATATAAGGTGATCATATCCATCGGAAACATTAGGATGAATATCTTTTTTTGTTCCTATAAAAATAAAATCAGTATTTTTAGGAAAAGAAATTTCTGTTTTTAAAGAAATTTCTTGCAATAATAGAATTAAATTAGCACTTTCTATCTCAAGATATGCTCTTTTAATACCTTCTTTTTCAACTATATTCTCCGTCTCACGAATACCCGCAGTATCTAATATTTTTACAAGATATCCATCTAAATCTAAGTCTATTGTAAGAATATCACGTGTCGTTCCAGGAATATCAGTAACTATGGCAACATCTCTTTTTGCAAGAGCATTAAATAAACTAGATTTGCCTGCGTTAGAATGACCTAAAATAACAATTTTATAACCGTCACGAATAATTTCTCCTAAATTGCCTTGAGATATGTGAGAAGAAATTTCATTTCTAAGCGAAGATATTTCTTTCCAAATTTTTTCAGAGGAAAAAGACTGCACATCTTCCTCATCTGAAAAATCCAAATCAGCTTCTATGAAAGCACGCGCAAAAGTTAGTTTATCTGTCCATTTATTATATAAATTAGATAAATTTCCAGATATTCCCTCTATAGAAAGACGACGTTGCATCTCGGTTTCAGAAGAAATTAAGTCAGCTAAACTTTCTACTTCAAGTAAATCAATTTTTCCATTCTCAAAAGCTCTACGAGAAAATTCTCCTGGATTTGCGTGACGTAAACCTGGTATTTTAGATAGTTCTTCCAAAATAGCACGTACAACAGCAGGACCACCATGAACTTGTAACTCAGCACAATCCTCACCCGTAAACGACTCCGGTGAGGGAAATATAATCAACAAACCTCTATCTAGTATACGACCATCTTTACCAAAAAAATTTCTTAGAGATGCTACGCGCGGCAAAGGATTATTCTTCTTGCAAATAAGTTCACAAATCTGAAAACATGCAGATCCAGATAAACGAATAACGGCAATAGCCGAAGGAAGACTTCCGCTTGATAAAGCAAAAATAACTTCTCTCTCGTAATCCATAAACAATCTTTTCTATAATAAAGAATATAAACAGCCTACTTTAGAGCTAATTTTGTTTATTCATAGAATAAAAGAAATCTTTATTATCTTTCGTCTGTTTTAACTTATCTATCAAAAATTCTATAGCATCAGCACTACTCATAGAAGAAACAATCCGACGTAACATAAACACTTTTTGAAGATCTTGCCGCTCTACCAACAACTCTTCTTTTCGAGTTCCGGATTTAATAATATCCATAGCAGGAAAAATACGCTTATCTGCTATTTTTCTATCTAACACGAATTCAGAAGTTCCAGTACCCTTAAATTCTTCAAAAATAACCTCATCCATACGACTCCCTGTATCAACCAGTGCCGTACCAATTATGGTGAGAGAACCACCTTCTTTTATGTTTCTTGCTGCTCCAAAAAATCTCTTTGGACGTTGAAGTGCATTAGCATCAATTCCTCCGGTTAATACTTTTCCGGAAGAAGGTATAACAGCATTGTAAGCACGACATAAACGAGTAATTGAATCCAACAATATAACCACATCAAGTCCATGTTCTACCAAACGCTTAGCTTTCTCAATTACCATTTCAGCAACTTGGACATGACGAGTAGCAGATTCGTCAAATGTTGAAGACACTACCTCTCCTTTAACCGATCTCTGCATATCAGTAACTTCTTCTGGCCGTTCATCAATAAGCAATACAATTAAGTAACACTCCTTGTGATTAGTTGTAATAGAATGAGCAATATTTTGAAGAAGAACTGTTTTACCCGTTCGAGGAGGAGCAACTATGAGACTTCTCTGCCCTTTTCCAATAGGAGCTATCAAATCAATCACACGAGAAGATATATCCTTATGTGTTGGATCATCTAACTCCATTTTAAATCTTTGATCAGGATAAAGTGGCGTTAAATTATCAAAATGTATTTTATGTCTAATTTTTTCCGGAGAATCAAAATTTATAGCATTCACTTTTAAAAGAGCAAAATACCGCTCACCATCCTTAGGAGCACGAATTGGACCTTCAACCGTATCACCTGTTTTCAAAGAAAAACTTCTAATCTGCTGAGGAGAAACATAAATATCATCGGGACCAGCTAAATAATTGGCATCAGCAGAACGCAAAAAACCAAAACCATCTTGAAGAACCTCAATAACTCCTTCTCCTATAATCTTCATATCCCTACTAGAAAGAACCTTCAATATGGAAAACATAAGCTCTTGCTTACGCATAATGTTAGCGTTTTCTATGTTAAGTGACTCGGCAAACGCAAGAAGTTTGGTTGGAGATTTGTTTTTAAGCTCTTGAAGCATCATTTCAGACATAGAGTAAGACCATCCAAATATTTGTATTTAAGAAAAAAGGAAAAGTGGCATTTATCATATGGAAAAGGGAACACAATAGGGGAAACTGTGCCTTTTAAAATTGACTACCATATAACCATAGTAACTGATAACAATTTTCAATCAAACTGCAAGAGAATTAATATAAAATATAAAATATAACCTTTTATTAATAAGATTTTTTTTAAAAAAACTAAAAAGGTCTTACAATAGACAAAAAAACAATCAAAATCATGAGGACAGTTGGTATTTCATTAATAATTTTAAAATACGTAGATCCATGACGTAAAGTTTTATTTTTAAAATCCTTTATTACGAACGCTAAGTATATATGGTAGATTGAGATAATAAAAGTACAAACCATTTTTACACGAAACCATCCAATAGGAGAATCGTGTTTTACCACAATCATATACAAACCACATACCCATGATAATATCATCGCAGGATTCATTATAACCTTTAAAAGTCTTTCCTCCATAATTTCAAAGGTTTTATATTGTGTAGTATCTGGCAATACAGAGCTATGATAAACAAAAATCCTTGGCATATAGAGTAACCCTGCCATCCAAGATATTATAGAAATAATATGCAAGCTTTTGATCAAAAGATATAATTGAAAGGTAAATAAAGATAAAAAGAAAAACAATAAAAGAAAAAATACTAATGCAACAAAAGCTATAATCTGAGGTTTTCTTTCTAAAGAATCTAATAGTAGAAATCTCATTTTTTTTTTCCTTTACGAACAATTTCCACTAAATTCGCAACATTATCAGGATCAACTTGTGGGGTAATACCATGACCAAGATTAAAAATAAACGGACCTGATCCTAAAACATCTAAAATTGCGTTAATCCCATCTTTCAGTGCTTCATTTCCAACAACCAAACGCATAGGATCAAGGTTTCCTTGAACGGCTCCTTCTTTTTGAAGTTCATATGCAAAAGATAAAGGAACAGACCAATCTAGACCTATAGCATCAGAATTAGTCAGATTTCGATAATTTTTTAGCATGTATCCAGCACCTTTTGCAAAACTAATAATCCGAGCATTTAAACATCTCTTGCGCACAGAAGATATTATACGAGCGACAGGTTTTACAGCATAAGAATAAAACTCACATTCACCTAGACAACCAGCATGTGTATCAAATATTTGAATTACATCGGCACCAGCAAGAATCTGAGCGATTAAATATTCTGCTGAAATATCAGAAATAAAATCCAAAAGCCACCTAAACAAACGAGGATTTTTATAAGAAAAAATTCGAGTTTCTGCCTGATCTATCGTAGGACGACCAGATATCATGTACGATGCGATGGTCCACGGCGCTCCACAGAAACCAATCAAAGTTTTGTGATCTGGTAACTTCTGGCGCAAAGTGGAAATTGACTTAAATATTGGCGAAAGATGCTGCAATATAGAATCAATATTGGGTTTTAATAAATATATATCATCAGAAGTTAAAGGATCCATTCTTGGTCCCTCATTTTCTAAAAAACGCACATTTCTTCCAATAGAATCAGGTATAACAAGAATATCCGAAAATAAAATTGCAGCATCAAAATCATATCGACGTATCGGTTGCATTGTTGCTTCAACAGCATATTCAGGCGTATAACATATATTTAGAAAATTTTTAGCTTTTTTGCGTAGTTCTCTATATTCAGGAAGGTATCGCCCAGCTTGTCTCATAAGCCAAACAGGAGGTGGATTGACTACACTTCCATTTAAAACTTTGAGAAAATTTTGATTTTTTACATTCATATACAAAGTAATCTTATTTATAATAAATAATTGATTAATGTTTATTATTTATTATTGGGTGTTTAAAATGGGGACATTTTTTTGTTCACAGAGTTCCCCCCTATTATGCGTTAAACATATCTTATGGAGAAAAAATACTCTTTTTTTATAAAATGGGGAAAAAATAAAAAAAAACTCAAATCAAGTGGTTAAAGAGTGATCTATATGAAAAATATTTGGAATAAAATGTGGAAAAATATTTTCTATTTTTAATCATACTTATTAACAAGGATTCTATTTTTCTCAAAATAATCTAAGAAGATGTGGACTAATCACTGACTTGTTATCAAAAACAAAAAAAACTAGGAGGGAGAGAGGGTAAGCTGTGCAAAAAAAACAATCCTGTGGAAAAAAAAATCCTATATAACATTTCAGAAAACTGTATATTAAACTTTTTAACAAATGGTTTACAATCGTATTGATTATGTCAAAATCCCTTATTCTAGCATCGTCTAGTTCATCACGTAGAAAAATATTGAAGAATGCTGGTATTCAATTTATTGGAGTCAATCCAAAAATTGATGAAAGAGAAGTTGAAAAATCTTTTAGTATTTCCGATAGAAGTAATTCTGAAAAAATTGCACTTATGTTAGCTGAAAAAAAGGCTTTAGAAGTAGGAAATCGCTATCCTGATTCTTTTGTAATTGGGTGTGATCAGAGTATGTCTTTGGGAAATTCTATCTATCACAAACCAAAAGATATGTTTGAGGCTGAACAACATTTATTATTGTTATCAGGAAAGACACATCGTCTTGGTAGTGCGTATGTATTGACACGTAATAACATAGTATTGCGCCGTCATGTTTCAGTGGCACAATTGACCATGCATAATTTTTCCAGAGACTTTATTAAGTGTTATTTGAAAAAAGTTAGCAAAAACGCTTTACTTAGTATTGGTTCTTATCAAATTGATAAAGAAGGAATTCAATTATTTAAATCTATAAGAGGAGATTATTTTACCATAGTTGGATTACCTTTAATAGAGCTTCTTAATGATCTTAAGAGAGAAAGAATAATAAATTGATGAGAGTTTTTTAAAAATATCTCTATTTTCTTGGTAAAATAATTTCAAGATATTCTCTGTTTATGTTTATTTATCAGTTTTTATTTAAGAATGAATTTTCTAGGTTCAGATACTATTCTCTTCATGAAAGATTTGAGAATATCTTTGTCGAGATTTAAACATCTTATTTATTCCAGATGTAGACTTCTCAAGTTGATAATATACCTAAGAAAAACATTTTTGGATAGTTCTGCGTTGAATAAATGCTCAAAAAGTAGAAGGTATAATTTGTTCCTTATAATACGCTTATGAAGATTATATAACCTTAGGAAAAAAAACTCTATAATTTTTCCATTGGCATAGGATACTTAATCATAACATCACCATATAGATATTTTTACTCTCTCAAAAATATCCTGTTTTTCTTTTTCATCCTGCAAAAAATATTTGCATATTTCATGAGAGGAATCTTCCCTATTTTCTGAATCTACACGTTTTCAGAGAGTGTACTAGCTTGATATCTTTCAATATAAAAATTAAAAAAAATCTCCAATAGATTACAAATTATTTGTGCCATAGAATAAGAAAATAAATATATATGATCAGAAAAAATCATATATTTCAAAAAAGTAAACTTGGAAAATTATTGATTGTTTTTCTGAAAAATTTACTGTTTCATATAATGAAGTTACCTGTATAATTTTTAGTTACATCATGCTTAAATCTAAAAGATAGATGCGAAAAATATCCTTTTCGGAGAAAATGGTATCGCAAAGTATAAGGATAATCTATGCTTTTTGACTATATCTCAGACGAGATTGGAAAATTTTTTGTAAGGTAGTGATATTAGAATATAGTCTATACTAGCATATGTGTTGCGTAAAAATTATTTTTGGAAGTAAACCCGCGGTTGTTACTGTCAATATTGGATTATATGCATGATAGTTGTAGGTTTAACTGGGTCTATAGGTACGGGTAAGACAACCGTATCAGGAATTTTAAAAAAAAAAGGAATTTCAGTTATCAGTTCTGATGATATAGTTAATGAATTATATAAAGATAAAGCTGTAAATAAAGTTGGAAAATTTTTCTCGGAATCAATTCGGAATGGTAGAGTAGATAAGAATTTACTGCTTGAAAAATTAAAGGAATCACCGGAAAAATTAGAAATTATCGAAAAAATAATACATCCAATGGTTAGAATACGGGAAAGAGAAGTATTAAGGGATTTTTTTCGTAGAGGAGAAAAAATTGTTTTTTTTGATACCCCTCTTCTTTTTGAGAAAAAAAAGGAGTTTTTTTTTGATAAAGTGATTGTTGTAACCTGTAGTTTTGAAACTCAGCGTAAGCGTGTTTTATCCAGAAAAAATTATACGGAGGAGAGTTTTCAATTTATTTTATCTAAACAAATTAGTGAGAAGGAAAAAATATCCCGTGCCGATTATGTTATAAGTACGGAAGGATCTCTTGACGAAACAGAAAAAAAGGTTTCAAAAATGCTGACGTATGTTCGCAAAAACACTAATTCAAGTAACAGCAATGCGCAAAATCATATTTGATATAGAAACCACAGGTCTTGACAAAAAAACTGAAAGAATCATCGAGATAGCTGCTGTTGAGTTATTAGATTATTCTAAAACAGGTCGGAATTTTCAAACCTTTGTTTGTCCTGGTAAAATAGAAGTAAAACCAGGAGCGTTTAGGATACATGGTATAGACAATGATTTTCTAAAGGATAAACCACAATTTTCTTCTATTTTTCCTGATTTTTGGAATTTTTTCAATGAAAATGATGCAGAGTGGGTGGCACATAATGCTGAATTTGATGTAGGATTTATAAATTCCGAGTTGAATAGATTAGGTAAGTCTTCATTGGACCCTACAAGGGTTATTGATACCTTGGCCATAGCAAAACGAAAGCATCCGACGTCAAGAAATGATTTGAATTCTCTTTGTAAGCGATACGGAATAAGTATCTCGCAGCGAGTAAAGCACAGTGCTTTGTTGGATTCAGAATTGCTTGCAGATGTTTACATAAAAATGATGTTAGGTGATTCTCAGATAGGCTTTGGATTTACAAATTCTGAGGATTTGTCTTATATAAAGGAAAATAATAGAATTAAAAATTTTATTGTTCCAATACGAAAAAATATTCTTCCTTTAAGAATAACCAAGGAAGAATTACAGGAGCATGATAAAATTATCAAAAAAATAGGTAAAAAATCTATTTGGACGAAATATTCTTCTTACGAATAATTCATAACAATTAGGATGTATATTTATTAATTGGTTTTTTGGTTTTTTCTCTGTTTAAATAACTGTAAAAAATCAATTGTATCAATCATCAGAGGTGGAAAGCCACTATCTCTTGTTAAGTTTGTGATGATTTGTCGTATAAAAGGGAATAAAAGTCGAGGACATTCAACAAATAAGATTACAGGAAAATCTTCTTGGGGAATATTTGCAATTCGAAAAATTCCTCCGTATGTAATTTCCAAATGAAAAATTACTTTTTCGTCATTTCTAGCTTCAATATCAAATAAGAGAACAACATCAAAGTCTGTATCTGAAAGAGATTTTGCGTTGACTTGTACATTAATCTTTATCTTAGGAGATTGATTTTTTGCATCAAAACAATAAGGAGAATTTGGACTTTCGAAGGATAAATCCTTTATATATTGAGTAATGACGCTAAAGATCGGACGATCTTGATCGTGTACTTCATTTTTTTCCCCCATTTTTCCCACTCCGTAGAAATTTTAGACCACACTTCATCTAACATTTGGGTTTGAATCATACAACCCTTGCTTATGAAAATAGAAACAGTTATATAATTTTAGTTTTGTATTATAGTATCCACCCTTATATATTACCATGGATAATATTGGAAGGGATTGTTTTTTGGAAATGAGGGGTATTTTGTTAAACTTCATCTTATGAAAAAATCCTCAACTTTAATAAGATGTAAATTTTAAGAGTTATATGTTATGTTAGGACGTGTGTTTGTTGTATAAATTGGTTCTTATTTAAAATGGAATTAGGTGATTTTTTGACAATTTTTTTCGTTTTTGTAACAGTTTTGGTTTTTTTGCAATTGCGTAGTGTTTTGGGAAGAAAAACCGGCAATGAAAAACCTTTTTCAAATTTTTGGGCTGTACATGATGGAAAGATTTCCGCGGTTTCTAGCAAAGAGGGTTCTTTGAAACTCGTATCTTTGGAAAAAGAAAAAAGTAGGGATAACTTTGATGCTATTGATGCGGATTTTCCTATTGGAACTCCCTTAAATAAATCCTTGCGAGAGATTGTTTCAATTTATCCGGATTTTAATCCCCAAGGATTTTTGAGCGGAGTCCGTGATGCATATGAAAAAATAGTGGTTTCTTTTTATGAAGGAAACATCCAGAATATAAAAGAGCTGATTGATGAAAAGGTTTATAAGGATTTTAGCGCAGCTATTGCGAAACAAGCAGAAAGTGACAAAAACATCAAGTCGAGTCTTGTGGGTATAGAGGATGTAAAGATAGTTCGTGCAAGTGTTAAGGATGGCGGAATACATGTGGTAACGCGAATAGTTGGTCAATATATTTCTGCTTCTTACGATAAGGAAGGGGCTTTTATTCCTGGTGATCCTGAATTTTCCGGTAAGGTCATTGATCGTTGGACTTTTACTCGAAAAACCCCTTCTAAGAATCCTAATTGGAAGTTGGTTTCTACGGAACCAGGGAATTAGGTTGTTTACATCCGTTGGATATTTTTTTCGGAACGTGTAATGTCTGCGAGGGTTTTTGATGATACCAGTTAGGTTGGTCTTTTTAAATTTTGAAAGTATCTAGATAATATGATTGATAGTGTTCAAGATACCGTTTACGGTGCGGATTCGATAAAAGTTTTAAAAGGTCTGGATGCTGTTAAGAAAAGGCCAGGTATGTACATAGGCAATACGGATGATGGTTCCGGATTGCATCATATGGTTTATGAAGTATTGGATAATGCTATTGATGAGGCGTTGGCAGGACATGCAGATATTATAACTGTTACGATAAATATTGATTGCTCTTGTACAGTTTCTGATAATGGACGTGGTATTCCGACAGATCTTCATAAAGAAGAAGGAGTTTCTGCTGCAGAAGTAATCATGACAAGATTACACGCTGGAGGAAAATTTGACCAAAATTCCTATAAAATATCGGGGGGATTGCATGGGGTTGGAGTATCTGTTGTCAATGCGCTTTCTTCGTGGTTAAAATTAAAGATTCAGCGCAATGGAAAAATATATGAGATGATGTTTGTCAATGGAGATGTGAATAGTCCATTGGTTGTTATAGGAGATGCAGGTGAATCAACTGGCACAGAGGTGACTTTCCTTCCTAATCCTGATGTTTTCTCCATTTGTGAATTTGATTACGATATCTTGAAATACAGGTTAAGAGAACTGTCTTTTTTGAATTCTGGTGTCCAGTTTCATCTGATAGATAAACGTATTTCTAATCCTCGTGAAGTTAAAATGCTATATGAAGGGGGAGTGGAAGCTTTTGTTACTTATCTTGATCGCAACAAGAAGCCATTGGTGCAGACGCCTATCAGTATTCGTGGATCGCGAGATAATATCAATATTGATGTTGCAATGAAATGGAATGATGGGTATCACGAAAATGTTTTATGCTACACGAATAATGTTCCTCAAAAAGATGGGGGAACTCATTTAGCTGGTCTTCGTGCTGCGCTAACGCGCCAAGTTGTTTCTTATGTAGAAAAAAGTTTAAGCTCTAAGAAAGACAAGAGATCTATTATTGGAGATGATTGCAGGGAAGGATTTACAGCAGTTCTTTCCGTAAAAGTTCCTGATCCTAAATTTTCCTCACAAACAAAAGAAAAACTTGTCTCCTCGGAAGTTCGTTCTGTCGTAGAAAGTCTAGTTAATGACGGTCTTTCTTCTTGGTTAGAAGAACATCCATCTGAGGCAAAGATTTTAGTAAAAAAGGTTATGGAGGCTTCTATGGCACGTGACGCAGCGCGCCGTGCCCGTGAGTTAACTCGTCGTAAAGGTGTTCTCAATATAGAATCTCTTCCGGGAAAACTAGCTGATTGTTCAGAACGTGATCCCAAAAAATCAGAGATTTTTTTGGTCGAAGGTGATTCTGCTGGTGGTTCTGCCAAGCAAGGTCGTTCGCGCGAAAATCAGGCTATTCTTCCGTTGCGAGGAAAAATTTTAAATGTAGAGCGTGCTCGTTTTGATAAAATGTTGTCCAGTCAAGAAATAGGAACCTTGATTACTGCACTTGGTACAGGAATAGGGAAAGATGGATTTGATGTTGGTAAATTACGATATCATAAAATTATCATTATGACTGATGCTGATGTTGATGGTGCTCATATTCGTACTCTGCTTCTAACGTTTTTTTTCAGGCAGATGCCTGAATTGATTACAAATGGGTACTTATATATCGTGCGACCTCCTTTATATGGCGTAAAGAGAGGAAAATCTTTACAGTATGTTAAGGATGAAAGATCTCTTGAGGATTATCTGATAAACCAGGCTCTTTCGGAAAAAGTAGAACTTTCTTTCGAATCAGGATCTACAAAATCTGGGAAAGATATACGAACTTTTATTGATGATGCTTTGAAATTAGATGCCTTAATTAGGAGTTGTTATCCTAATTACGATAGGAAATTTATTGAGCAAGCGGTTGTTTCTGGGCTTTTTGCCTGTGATAATGATCAGGAAATTGATCAAGAGATCGTTACAAAATTTGTGGATCGATTGAATTTTATAGCGGAAGAAACGGAAAAGGGTTGGAACGGCAGTATTATAGAAGGTGGTAGCATACTTCTAGAACGTACTGTACGCGGTGTTAAGGAGAGTTTTACTCTTGATAAACCTGCAATTTTCGCATTCAGTTCTCAATATACAAAGATCTTTGCAAAAAAACTTGAAGTTACTTATTCAATGCCACCATATTTGGCTTACAATGAAGATAGAATAAAAATATTAGGACCCTGTTTTTTATTAGATATAGTTTTTTCTATAGGGCGCAAAGGTCTTTCTATGCAACGTTATAAAGGATTAGGGGAAATGAATGCCGATCAGCTCTGGGATACTACGCTTAATCCCGAAGTTCGCTCCCTATTACGAGTTAAAATTACGGATGCTTCGCAGGCGGATGATCTTTTTTCTCGTCTTATGGGTGATGATGTAGAGCCACGTCGTGAGTTCATACAAGAAAATTCATTGTCAGTTAGCCTTGATATATAAACTATAAAATATTTTTATTTATTGCATGGGAATTCTTTTTTGCTTTTAATAGAATATTTAGAGCATACTTCGAAAAGTGCTTTGCGAGAATTTGGGAATTCCTTATCTTTTAGAAACTCTGGAATATTTTCCAAACTTCCATATTTCCCTATTGCAACAATTGCTTCAAGACGATGAGATTCTGGATATTTCAAAGTTGACTTTGCTTTTTGGAAATCTATCCCAGTCATAGCATGTGCACAATAACCTAATATGGATGCTTGCAGAGCGAGAAATCCCCAGGAACAACCTGCATCGAAGGAATGGCTGTAAATATTTTTCCCAGATTTATCATATATTTCTGAAAAGACAACGACGAGTGCGGAAGCGTTCTTAACCCAGCTTTGATTAAACTCACTCAGTATAGAAAAAATTTCATCCCATTCTTCTGTATCGCGTAATACATATAAGAAATTCCAATGTTGATTATTAAAAGAAGATGGAGCCCAGTGAGCTGCGTCAAGGATGGTGAGCAAATCTTCTTCGGTGATGCATTCTTTATTAAAAGAACGAGATGACCATCTGTTTAAAAACATAGAGTCTATAGGGTATTCTGAAGTACGATGGTTGGCTACAGTCATGGACTTTCTTTCCTTCTCAGGATTACGAGCAATTTTTTGTAGAGATATTGTTCATTGTTCTCTTATATAATGGATAAATTTAGAAATTTCATTGTGGAATGAATAATATTTTTAAGGGACAGGAAATTCCATGGTAAAAACAAAAACCTTATTTCCCAGAAGTTAGAAATCGTTGCATATTTTCATCATAACAAAAATATGAATTTTGATAAAACAAGCTCAATATATCTCATATATCGTAGATAAGAATATATTGCTTTATCTATCAATGTAAAGTTATCTAGAAAACCATTTTAGGAGGATCAAAATTCAAAAATTAAATTATATGTGCACTAGGAGTATTGAACATAGACATAAATAGTTTAGGAAAGAGGGATTCTTTTCTAGGGAATATATATTATGTAAGGCATATAAATTATTTGAGTCTTGCAATTATATGCAAATTTCTTTTAAAAGCTATTAGCTATATATAGATGGGTTTAGATTGGATTCGTCGCATTGATCTTCTTTGGAGTCCCTCATGCGATCCAGAAATAACTATAAACGGTTCCCATATAGGAAAGATAAATGTAACTAATTAAAGATATTGTTGTTAATAAAAGGATTAGTATATAGTTTTTCGATAGAGGTTGAAACTTTTTTAGAATTTTAGGATATAAGGGATTCGGGGATTATTTTGGATGATTAGTAAATTTTCTAATTTATAATTAGTCTTAGTATGGGTTGAAAAGTGTCTTTTTATGGTATTTTTAGAGAAATTCGTGGACATATTCATGTCGGTATACGAATCAACGAAACAGGATTTTTCCTGACCTAATTCCAAGGTTGTTTTCGGAAACTTCTGGGATTTTTTAAAATCCCTTTGTGGTTTGTGTTTTGTGTAATGTAAAAACAGTAAACTAAGGTTTAATTGGGAGTTATTGATTTGAACTGGATCACAAATTTTGTTCGTCCTCGCATAATAAATTCTGTATTTTGTCGTCGGACGATTCCAGAAAATCTTTGGGTAAAATGCCCAGAAACAGGTGAGATGGTCTATCATAAAGACCTAGAGGCAAACCAGTGGGTTATTGCATCTTCTGGTTATCATATGAAAATATCTGCAAAAGAAAGATTAAATTCCTTGTTTGATGATAAAGAGTACCGTTTATTAGAACAGCCACAGGTATTTCAAGATCCGTTAAAATTTCGCGATAATAAAAAATATACAGATCGTTTAAAGGAGAGTCGTTCTAGAACAGGTTTGAATGATTCAGTGATATCGGCAGTTGGAAACGTGCGTGGCTTTAAATTAGTTGCTGCAGTTCATGAATTTGGTTTTATAGGCGGATCTTTAGGTATTGCTGCCGGGGAAGCAATTGTAAAAGCTTTTGAAGAAGCTATCGCAGAAAAATGTCCTCTGGTGATGTTTTCTGCATCTGGTGGTGCGCGTATGCAGGAAGGTATTTTATCACTTATACAGTTGCCACGTACTACAATTGCAGTGAATATGCTTAAAGATGCAGGACTCCCTTATATTGTCGTTCTCACAAATCCCACGACGGGAGGTGTTATGGCTTCGTATGCTATGCTTGGGGATATACACCTTGCTGAACCTGGAGCTGAAATAGGTTTTGCTGGTAGAAGGGTTATTGAACAGACGATGAGGGAAAAGCTTCCACCAGGCTTTCAAAGATCGGAATATCTAGTTGAGCATGGAATGATAGATATGGTTGTTAACAGGCATGATATTCCTGAAACTATATCATCTTTGTGTAAGATTCTTACTAAAGCTACATGAAAGCGAACAAATTAGTCTCTTTTGAAATAGAAAGATTATTCCTTTCGCAAGGGAAAACGGCAAATGTTTTTTCATTGCAAAGAATTAGACGACTTTTGGAAGATTTGGGGAGACCACAAGATAAGCTTCCGCCTGTGATTCACATAGCAGGGACAAATGGTAAGGGATCAGTAACAGCATTTTCTCGCGCATTACTTGAAGAATCAGGTCTAGCCGTACATGTCCATACATCTCCTCATCTTATTAAGTGGAACGAACGTTTTCGTTTAGGCATTAAGGGAGGTAAGGGCAAGTTAGTAGATGATGACATATTATTAGATGTCTTGCGTCGTATTATACAAGCTAATAATGGAAAAGAAATCACTACTTTCGAGGTATCTGTTGCAACTGCCTTTGTTTTGTTTTCAGAGTATCCTGCAGATGTTGCCATAATTGAAGTAGGATTAGGTGGACGGCTTGATGCGACAAATGTGATAGATACACCAGCGGTTTCTGTAATTACATCGATTTCATTGGATCACGAGGCATGTTTAGGAAAAACTGTTGATTTGATCGCGGTAGAAAAGTCCGCCATTATGAAGAGTGGATGTCCTGTTGTTATTGGATATCAGTCTTACGAGGAAGTTCGCCATCTTCTCGGTTCTAGTGCAAAAAAAATGGGATGTTCATATCGTGTGTACGGAGATGATTTTTTTGCTTTTCAAAAAGATGGATATTTGGTTTATCAAGATTTATTTGGTCAAATGAATTTGCCGATGCCGAATCTGGTGGGTGAGTATCAGTATGACAATATGGCAACTGCTATTTGTGCAGTTCATATGGCTGGATTTAAGTTGGAAAAGCCTTGTATTAAGCGAGCAATGCAGTCAGTAGAGTTATTTGGACGCCTTCAGAGGATTTCAAAAGGTCCTTTATTGGAAAGTCTACCGGATTCTGCTGAAGTTTGGATTGATGGTGGTCATAATCCAGATGCAGCTGTTGTAATTTCTAAAGAAATATCCAAATTTAAAAGACTTGATGATCAGCCTTTCTATTTAGTGATAGGAATGCGAAGCGATAAAAACTATCAAGATTACTTAAAAGCATTCGTAGGACTATCCCCAATTGTTCTCACGGTTCCTATAATGTGTTCAGAGGATGGTAGCAATCCAAAAAGTTCTGATCCAGAATTATTAATGCAAGAGGCAACAAGATTAGGATTTAAAGCCTTTTCTTGTTCCTCTATTACTGAAGCATTTTCTAAAATAAAGCCAATGAACCTAAGCTTATCTTCTCCAATTGTTTTGGTAACAGGATCTTTATACTTGGTTGGTGAAGTTTTATATAAAAACGAGATCTATCCTAGCTAGATATCCCTCTTGGGAAAGGATCTTTATCAAAAAAGGATACAAAATCAGCGAAATGATTTGGAAAACACATTAAATCAGGGACGATATCCACTTTGAAATATCACTCTTTTGAGCTTTGCCAACCATGGTATCAATGACTTTTCCATCTTTAAAAAAAACCAGAGTAGGAATAGAGGTAACTTTGTATTGCTTGTTGAGAGAGAGATTTTTTTCTATATCCACTTTTACAATCTTTACGGTTTCAGAAAATTCCTCAGAAATTTTATCAAGAATAGGAGCAATTTCCAAACAAGGTTGACACCATTCTGCCCAAAAATCCACAACTACTGGTTTTGAACTTTTCAAAACTTCACAATCAAAATCACTTGAATCCACTTTTAACGCACCCATAAATTTACTCCTCGTGAAAAATATCGTTATTTTACTAATCTCAATATCATATGAAAAGCAAGATAAGATATACGATTCCCTCATATTTTTAGAAGCGTATTTTCTAACTCTGGTGGAGGAATCGTAAATATTCTTGGCTCTAAAACATAAATCAGCGAGCATTTAAAGTCTTTGTTAGGATATAAGGGTTTTAGAATCTCCTGATACGTAGCCAATTGTGTGATATGAGATAACGGAATATTTTCGATTTCTTGTGGAACAGTGCAATGAGTTTTATATTCAAATATAAAGACGTTATTCTCTGAAATTGATATTCTATCAACGCGTCCAGATATGAAATACTCTCTTTTTGAGTAATTAATTTTTC
>NZ_JACETX010000013.1 GCF_014048425.1 Candidatus Liberibacter sp.
AGTAATAAAAATGATTAAAAATGTCGCTTGGGGTAAATTAGATGTCTTGATCATCGATATGCCTCCAGGAACAGGGGATGTTCAGCTAACTGTTGCTCAGAAATTTTCTCTTTCCGGCGTTGTTATTGTTTCTACTCCGCAAGATGTGGCTTTAATTGACGTAAAAAAAGCAATTTCCATGTTCCAGAAAATGAATGTCCCTATTATTGGTATGATCGAAAATATGAGTTGTTTTATCGCTTCTGATACGGGGAAAAGATATGATATATTTGGTCATGGAGGAGCTCGTATCGCAGCAGAAAAGATCGGAATACCTTTTCTTGAAGAAATCCCCCTTGATATGGATATTAGCATTTCATCAGATTTAGGAGTGCCAATTGCAGCTTATAACCCGAATTCGGATATCTCCGGTTTATATCAAAAAATTTCTGATCGTATCCAGAAATTTCTTCGTGAGGAGAACATAGAGAAATAGAGAATTTGAATTATAGGATTTTTGAAACGATTGATATTGAAAATAACTTTTGATATTGTTTCTTTAAAAGATTATTTGTTTTTATGGACGTATCTTTCTCAATGCTTTGTAGTTTATGCATAGTATTTTTTGTTTAAACATAGGTAAAATTTTAATTGATATTAATGAATATATACGCGTGATATATTTGCAAAGGAAAAATAAGGGAGCAAGATCAATAAATATGGTGATTTTTTTCATTTCATTTTCCGTTTATGAAAAAAATATGCTAAGCACGCATCTTGATTAATCGCGATGTGGTTTTATTAGAGGAATCATTATTTTATAGAGGCTAGTATTTGTTATGGTGAATGCTCGTAGTGCGGATCTTAAGAAGAAGAATAGTCCTCATTTTCTCTATGTTATGTTTGAGTCCATAGGTGTTGTTTATGGAGACATCGGTACCAGTGTTTTATATGCTTTTAAAGAAGCATTAAAAACAATGAATAAAACTTCTTCCGTCGGGCGAATGGAAGTTATTGGTTTGGTATCTTTAATGATTTGGATTCTAACCATCATTGTAACAGTAAAATATGTTTTATTATTTTTAAGAGCTGATAACGACGGTGAAGGAGGTATATTGTCCTTGCTTGCTTTGCTGTTGAAAAAAGTTCAGGAAAAAAAAACACCTATATTGATTGTTTTAGGTTTGGCAGGTGCTTCGCTGTTTATTGGAGACACTATAGTAACCCCTGCGCTTTCTGTTCTTTCGGCTGTGGAGGGGATAAGATATGTCGCTCCTGGATTACATAATTTTGTTGTTCCCATCGCGCTAGGAGTATTGGCTTTATTGTTTTTTTTGCAATCCCATGGAACTGGAGGAATAGCCTGGTTTTTTTCTCCTATTATGGGAATCTGGCTTTTAATGATCACAATATCCGGAATTTTCCATATCTTTGATGATTGGAGTATTCTTTATGCTCTGAATCCTCTATATGCCTTGAAGATGATAGTAAGGGAAGGGGGGATTTCTTTAGTTGTACTAGGTTCGGTTTTTTTAACTATTACAGGAGCTGAAGCTCTTTATGCAGATCTTGGACATTTTGGTCGTCGACCGATTCAATATGCTTGGATGATGATGGTATTTCCTGCTTTGACAATCAACTATCTAGGACAAGGGGCTTTGGTTCTTGCAAATCCTGAGGCTGCAAAAGATCCTTTTTATTTGATGTTTTCGGGATGGTTTTTACCTTTTGCAATTTTTACAGCAACATGCGCGACTGTTATTGCGAGTCAGGCAGTGATTACGGGGGCTTTTTCATTAACGCAACAGGCAATCAATTTAGGTTTTCTCCCTCGGATGAAAGTTTTTTTTACTTCGGAGACATTTAAAGGACAGATATTTTTGCCAAGCGTTAATCGGTTTTTGTTTTTGGGAGTTGTTGCATTTGTAATAGGTTTTGGAAACTCCGAATCTTTGGTTACAGCGTATGGGATTTCTGTGAGTGGAACCATGGTTATTTCCACAATAATGTTTTTCATTTTCTCTCAAGTCTATTGGAAATGGAAACTTTCTAAGACGATACTTTTCTTTCTTCCATTATTATTTATTGAAATAACTTTCTTAGGGGCAAATATGCTCAGATTCTTTGAAGGAGGATATATTCCATTGCTTGTTGCAGTGATGTGTATGGTTATGATGTGGACATGGAGGCGAGGTACAAATCTTTTGTCTACACTCACGCGTCATACAGATATTCCATTGACATCTTTTATTGCTTCGATTGAGCAATCAAATCAGCAATTTTCTGTTCAAGTTCCAGGTACGGCAATTTTTCTTACAAGTATTCCTCAAGCAGTGCCAGCTGCTTTGCTTCAGAATATAAAACATAATTATGTTTTACATGAGAAAAATATCATTTTGACAATTAATACAGCAAATAAGCCACGTGTACCGCAGAAAGAACGTTTTGTTTTCGAGAAAATTTCTGAACGGTTTTTGCGAATAAAATTATTTTTTGGGTATATGGAAGAACAAAATGTTTCTCAAGCACTGGCAGGTTTAAGCAATAATGGTTTAAAATTGGAAATAATGACTACGTCATTCTACTTAGGACGACGAAAATTGGTGCCGACTTCTCGTTCTGGAATGCCTTCTTGGCAAGATCATTTATTTATTATGCTTTTTTCATGTGCAGAAGATCCGTCTGATTATTTTCATTTACCTACAAATCGAGTCGTAGAACTTGTATCGCATGTGAATATTTAGCTATGTAAGTGTTGTTGTTGATGATTAATACTGAATAAGTTTGTTGTACTAGCGTTTTGGCGTATTTCTTGTATCCAAGTCGTTAAAAGTAAAAGATAATAGTGTTCAGTGTTGGCTTTTCTCTAAATGACTTGATAGTGTTTGTAAAAAATAGAACGGATCCTTTTAGGCAACAAAAAAAGCACTAAAGGGATTTTATATCCATTTAGAAATAGAAACAGGGTGTGGATTTTGAGGATAGAAAAAGGGGGATTTGTTAGATTCTCTAATTTTTGCAAACAAGCCGTATTCTAGGACTTCATAACCTTGCAAATTATCTGTCTAGCTTCATTATTATAGGAATATTTTCTATAAAAATGGAGAACCAAAAGAAATTGTATTAATTCTCAGAAGTTTATTTTTTATAAGAAAAATAAATGATTTAAGCCAAGGTGCAACAAAAGGTCAGAATCAGATATTGCAATGGATTATAAAACTGATTGTCTTACCTTTGATGTATTATCTGCTATCATTTTAGCGGTATTATAGGCTGTATTTTAGAGTTATATCATTCACCTATATCCATTTTTATGACCCAAACATTGCCATAAGTTTATGTGGAGTAGAACCAGCATTAACAAATTCTTCTGCGTGGCAAGATAAGATCTTTCTTTTCTTTGTCGGGATCTCATTTTGTAAAACATGGGAAGGAATTTTACTGAATTTTTTCTATGATCCAGGTATCCTATCCTATATAATGGTTTTAGGATTAAGCGTTATTTGGCATTATGTTTGCTCTAGAGGATGAGAATTTCTTCTGATTTTGGAAGAATATTACTCTAAAAAGGGGAGGATATCCCTTTGTATTTTTCTTTGAAGAAGATGACTTTGCGTTATTTCTCAGCAGAAAACATGACATATTTGGAAACCACAACAGCCGGAGCACTAGAAAATCGCAAAATCAATTTTGCATTTCATGGGACATCAGACAGAATAAGAATCCCTTGTTGAAAATCTCAAACAAGACCAGAGGAATGTAGTGCCCCGAACAATCTATTCCAGCCGAACAATTGTTGTTATATTGACACATATAACATGTTTCCATTGTATCGTATACGCCTATATCTTTGCCTGAGTGCAATATATAGAATCAATCAGAGCCAATAGAGAAGATAAAAATTTCTTTTAGCTTTCGGAGATATTTTTTCTACTGCGATTATAAATAATTGATGAATAGATTGATAAGATAATCAAGATAGCACTGCAGGTTCCTGTAAAAATTTCAGGGATATTGCTCACAGTTTGTAAAAACATAACCACAGAAAGCATAAGGATGGCATAGAATGCTCCGTGTTCAAGATATCGGTATTTACCAAGGATTCCTTTTTTAAGAACCAGAAGTGTCATAGAGCGGATGTATACTGCGCCAATTGTGAGTCCAATAATTATGATGAAAAAGTTTTTCGTAAGAGCAAAAGCACTGATAACACCATCAAAAGAAAGGCTCGCATCAATTATTTCAAGATACAGAAAAGTACTAAAACCACTTTTTGCATGTCTTATAATGTTTTTTTGAGAACCATTTGACAGTATATTTTCTAAAAAACTCATGGCATAGAATGCAATGAGAGCCAATATAGAAGAAACAATAAGGACATGCAGATCTTTTGCTGGTAATGCACATGAGATTGCCGAAACAATAAGTAATACGATGAAAATTTTGGATCCTTTAATTCTTGCAAGGAAATTCATGGGAATTTCCAAAAAACGGATCCAGTGAATGTTTTTTTTGGTGTCCAGAAAAAATGCGAGGCTGACCATTATTAAGAATGTGCCGCCAAATCCTGTGATCGATAAATGTGCCTCAGTAATAATTTTCAAGTAATCTTGTGGATGAAAGATAGCGATATTGATCGCTTCAATCGGATTTATTTTTGCACTGATTGAAACGATTAGTATTGGAAATATGACACGCATGCCGAATACAGCTATCAAAATACCCCAAGTCAGAAACCTATTCTGCCAAAGGGGAGACATTTTTTGTAGGCTTTTGGCATTGAGAATAGCATTATCGAAGGAAAGGGAGATTTCTAAAATTGCCAATACGATGCAGATGTATAACACTTTACTCGTACCATATAGGGTTCCAGTTGTTTGCCACCCAATCAAAATGCTGAGTAAAATTCCCACTGCAGTGGTAGCAAAAGCCCATCGAAAATGGCTGAGGCTATTTTTATAAGGGATATCGTTTTTCATCATTATAATAGGATTATCTCAAAAATAGAAATACTATTAAAAAATAGATCTATAAAAAAAAAACATAAAAGAACCCGACGACTCTATCAATAATTTCATAGGATTGCAAATGTTCTTCATGGAATTCTAGAATTGGAAAGAGAAAGAGGTATTCTTTTATAAAAACAATAATATAGGAAAGTAGAAGGTAAAAACAGAATACATCTAGCTATATGAAAAAGATAATCGCTCTCATATAAAATATTTTCCTATCAGAAAACAAAAAGAGGAGATCCTAAACGAATCGTCTCTGAGAAAAAATTATTACTCCAATGAGTCTTTTTGGTTAGCTGAAAATTGGAAAAATCCATGTAAAGACTAAGAATTTCTATAACAACCTGACGCCCAATCACATCATGACGTTTGATACCGCTCTTGCTGCAGAAATGATTTCTTTGCTTGGAGGATGAATGGTACTATGGAAGATTGGCAGTGGGGTATACGGATAGATTTTGAAAAAAGATCTTCAAGAACCCGAGTACATATCCTTTATTCTTTGCGTATCATAAAATCCGTAAGGTAAGGCAAGAAAAAACGATCATGCCTATAGTTTCTATAGCCAAGTATATGGATGGATCACTCAAAAAGAAAGTAACAAGGTGAAAGATCGGGCTGTGTATTTTATCTGTAATAAGGATTTCAAATCAATATCTTTGAAAATATGAGGTTTTGATAAAATATGATAGGATCAATCATACGTTCTGTATGGTTTTTAGTCCTTTGTTTCAAAAATGTAATATAAGAACCAAAAGAAGAGATAAATTTCTTTTTTTATGATCCTATTCATCTGTTATGTCCCTTTCAGAAAGAATTGATCTTTTTTGTTTTGGGCTTCTGGTACACTGATGGTCTTGTGAAAAAGAGAGATTAAAAGGTGCGGGATTGATATGAAGAACATGTAGGAAAATAGACAATGTTCGATTCAGGTTTTGGGGACAGTTCAGTCTTTGTTTTAGGGGTAGGAGGTTATTATGCTTATGCAAAATTTTCCGCCATTTATTTTATTTCGTGATGATTGGACAAGTGAGAGTTTGCTCTTTTCCGATCCAATTGAGGTTATTTGTGCTAGAAATGAACAGGAGTTTTATTCAGCTTTTCCGCGCTTGGAACAGGCTCGTTTACAGGGGAAATGGCTTGCTGGCTATCTCTCTTATGAAGCAGGTTTTTTTCTTGAAAAAAGTTTAAGACATCTTGCTCAATTTGATCAAAGAATCCCCTTGCTTTGTTTTGGAGTCTTTGATTCTCCCCCTTCTTCAGATCCCTCTTTAATCTTTCGTTCTTCGTCTTCAAAAGAGTTTTTGCTTGATCCGCGAGTATCGTGGAACTTTGAAACATATCGACAAAAATTCCAAGAGTTGTATCAAGAATTACGTTGCGGTAATTGTTATCAAGGAAACTTGACTTTTCCGATTACTGCCAACTGGTCCGGTGATCCTTTAAGTGCCTTTTGGTCGTTAATTGCACGGCAACCGGTGCGATATGGTAGCTTTGTATCTTTGGAAGGTCCTATTGTCCTATCTCGTTCACCGGAATTATTTTTTCACATAAACGAACAAGGTTGGATCGAGACACGTCCTATGAAAGGTACAATGCCTCGTGGATTGAATCCTTTAGAAGACCAAAAACTTATTGATACTTTACGAAATGACTCTAAAAATCTAACTGAGAATCGCATGATCGTTGACCTGTTACGCAACGATCTATCACGTATTTCTACAACCGGCACAGTCAAAACGCTCAATTTATTTGAAATAGAAAGCTATACAACCGTACATCAAATGGTCAGCACTATTTGCGGGAAATTAATAAAGGATTTATCTCTCAAGGAGATATTTTCTGCATTATTTCCCTGTGGATCAATTACAGGAGTCCCAAAAATTCAAACAATGAAAATCATACAAAGACTAGAACAAATGCCTCGTGGCATCTATTGCGGCGCCATCGGTTTCATTGCCCCGTCGTCCGTTATGCGTTTTTCGGTTGCTATTCGTACTATAAGCCTTTTTCGGGACAATCAAGCTGTCCTTAATGTTGGTGGAGCTATAACTTATGATTCTACTGCTCAATCTGAATACGAAGAATGTCTTCTAAAAAGTCGTTTCGCCTCAGAAAATGTTACCAATCTCTCTTGTTCACTATAAAACAGGAAAGCTTGTCCGCCTTAAACTAAAATTCTACCTTTAAAATCCCTCCTATACAATACCATAACGTTTTAATAATCTCAGATATGGATCGTAGCTCTCCGTCTGTCGCATATATGCCCTTTGAAAAAGAGCAGCAATCTCAGATTTATAAAAATATTATCCCACAAGGATAAGAACCGAATTAAGTTATTTATCATTTATTATCAATGATTTAATTTCCTATAACCCTTCTCTTCTTGACAATACCGTTCCTATACTAGAACCCTAAAATAACCCTATAGATGAGAAAAAGAGCAAGACAAAAGCTTGTCCCCTTTCATTAATGTGAAGCTACACCAATTTTTCCTCTCGTCAAGAATCTTCCGATCTTCATGTTCCAGCAGATCCCAGTTCGCCTTTAGGGACTCGGTTGGATCTCTCCTTTATCCCCCTGGTCGGGAGAAGAAAGAAGAAAGCGAATTGCTCGAAGATCCCTGATCTCCTTTGTCTCCTTTAAGACCTTGAAGACCTTGATCGCCCTTATCGCCTTTTGGACCCTGCAATCCTTGGCTGCCTTTGTCTCCTTTAAGACCTTGATCTCCCTTAGGTCCCGGAGGTCCCGGATCTCCTTTAATCCCGGATGAGGATGCTCTTGCTTTCAAATCGTTTATTTCATTTAGAATATTTTTGATAACGCTTGCATATTTTTCATCAATTGTTTCCTGAGGATCAGCGCCACACGATGTTAAAGACAAAAAACACACTGTAGTCATTAAAACAGTATAGTATTTAGAATTCACCATAACTATATTTTCCCTCTCTAGAGATATTAAATCTCACAATTGTCAAATTCAAAAATTGCAAATTAATATAGAAGATATGCCAAGTAATGATTTTTAGTTGTCGTATAAGTTGTATATAAACTTTATTCATACATCAAATAATATGCAAATTATTATTAAAGATAAGAGCCGTAACGGGTCAAAATCGAGGATATTTTTTTTGATCATATAGAAGATGGGTGGATCACAATCCAAAATAGCGTTGTTATCGGGAAAAATCATGAGAACCTAGTATCCACTTGGGATACTTATTTTCGGAGTATGACCTTTAATCTTAGCTATTTTTACCGGCGTATTCGATTTATGCTTTTTTCTCGCTTTTTGAATTCCATTCAGGAGGTTTAATATCTCAATAGTTCTCTTATCTTTGAGATATTAAATGATCTCTTTGAATACGATAGGGATAAAATGGGGCACAAACCTCATTGAGCTTTAATGTCTTCAAGATATTTCAGCTGTTGTTTAATGCTCTCAAGGGTTCTATCTTTTTCTTGCTTCATGGATTCTACATCCATTTTAAGAGCGTTAGTGTTTTTATCGTTTTCTTCTAGCGGGCGTTTAAATACAGGGTTGAAATGCTTTGATGCGTATAGAGAGAGGATTATCATTGTCAAGACACGAAAACACAATCTACATTAGTAAAAAATCAACAAATTGATTAAGCAGAATGGTTGAACAACATTAAAAGCCATCTCACAAAAATCAAAAATCGCACTTATGCTGAAGTCGATTTAATGATAGAATTGCGCAATATATTTATAGAGGGCAATAAAAACCACAGTCAACAAGATTTCACAATCCATAGCTTTCAATATCGATATCATTGCGATTTAACAGAAGAGCAGACCACTAGAGGTTTGATAAGCAGAGCCGCATCAAATGCACATTAGAAATGCCTCTGTTTTAAAAATTAATTGCTTTTATTATTTGTTTTTTACAATATAACATTGATTTTAAAGTGTTTTTTAAAAAAAACTATATTTTTCATTTTTTTTTGCAAGTAGAATAAGCGTACTTGATGCTAATTTTTTTGTTTGTATACCTCGGATAAATTTCTGTTTTTCTTTTTGACAACCGGGGATAAATTTTTGTCATCTTTCATTTGATCAATTTGAGCATAATCATAAATAGCCATCAACTCTACATGCTTTTAAGTTGTATTTTGTCGTTAAAATTGCATCCGATTTTCGCAATCCATGAGTGCTAAATTTAAAGATTTACAGCTTCTGAACGATTGTAGAGGATTTTATCATAAATCATTGTCAGAAAATCAGTTATGTAAAAAATGACAGATTGTTTCCCTGGATATTTTTCTTGTATTGATAACGGACATATATAATGAGATATGTATACAATCCAAAAGAGAAGTTCATTGCATACATCAAATTTCTGACAATACCATCATCATATGATATGTCAGAATGCGTTGAACCAATTTATCAATATCTACGAAAAATCTTTTCCCTTGGCATTCCACACAGACTAATAATGTATTTTTTTCAAACAAGATTTCGGTCATGGATAGGAAATATTCTTTACGGCTGGACGCACTGAAAAACTCCTTTATATTAAGGATTGATAAAAGTAATTTTAATCTTTGTTTTGACGACAAATTATCTTCTTAAAATATTGTTAAGGTAGCACTTATCTCACCCTTTAGATGACATAAGCGAGAATCGTCAAAAAAGATATAAGTATGAGGTTTAAGTAGGGAAAACACCAATATTAAGCTTGCATCTAGCGCTAATACTTTATTCTTTACGCAAACGAGTGCTTGCAAATTAAAATGTTTCTGCAAAATCTCTATTTTATTTTCCATTTATTATTAAGCAAGAACTATTATATATTTATTGCTCAATATTAAAGGAAACAATTGATTGACTCGTTCTCTTAAATATTTTCTTGGAATCTGGTTGCGGTATGATAAAAATATAGATGATTTTTCTTCTCGTTCATTTACGGTCGTCTTCTCTATTGCATTCACATTTTTGATGATAATCATCAGCTTTGTGGCAAATCTTTTCTTATTCTATATGGGGTTTACGCCATTTTATGGAGTAGAATCTTTCTTCATTGAGAATATATCACTCATAGTTGTCGGTGTGATAATATCATTAATATTGGGATATATAGCTGGAGTTATCCTGAAAGAATTATTGCTTTCCTATAGTAGAATTTCTAAATTGAATCGGGTTGATTGCCTTTCAGGATTACTCAATCACTCTGCTTTTATCTCAAGCCTCAAACATTCCTATAGTACAAAAGTATCAATTATTTTCTTCGATATTGATTTCTTTAAGAATATTAATGACAATTTTGGACATCCTGTAGGAGATAGGGTTATAGCTTTTTTATCGGATCATTTAGGGCATATATTTGATAAACCTATGCTTGTTGGACGATTGGGTGGAGAAGAATTTGCTGTAGCTGCTTTGGGATATTCAGAAAAAGAGGCGGCAATTCTAGCTGAGAATCTGCGAAATATTATAGAAAAATCCAGCATACAAATTTCTTTCGAGCAATCCATACACATAACAATTTCAGCAGGCGTAGCAGAACGTTATACTAAAGAACCGGTTGCGACAGCAGTTCACCGCGCAGATCAAGCCTTATATGCTGCTAAAAAATCTGGACGTAACCGTGTCGTCTGTTTCAGTGATATGTAGAAAATGCGTTATGCCTCAGTAGGAAAATATGACATAAAAAAAAGCGATAGAATCAGATCCAAATATCATATCAATCCTATAAAATTCACTCTTAGGACAATATTGCTATCATCAAAAAATGAATGAATTTGCGAGATGATAAAGGCAAGATTGATAATATTGATAATTTAGGTAAGCGTTGAGCGCGTTCTCATATTAGTGGTTTCTCTATTCTATCCATATTCTTTGGACATCACCTTACGAGTTCTGTTCGGTTATGATGCGAAGAAAGATAAAAATAAAGAAAAGTATTGCTCAGGATCAAGTTGCACGGTCATTTGTGATCTCTGAAAAGTCTGTTTGGCACAGTGATTCTTTGGCGGAAAATTGTTTTTCAAACGGGGATCATGAATCAAATTTCCTTTTATGTACTGCTCAATTCGCTTCTTTTGAAACTTTGCGTCTTTCTACAAGAATCATTCGATCTCTATTCCTTGCCATAGGATGATTCTGAGATAAAACAGCGCCTGTTCCAGATGGAATGAAGTGACCAAGAGTGACGTTTTTTTTTTTTCTTTAAGTCTCTCTAGCATATCAACTTTTCCAGCAAGGGAATCTTCAGTGAGAGTCTTCGTTGTTTCTTGGAAAGAAGTGGACGATTACAGCATTAATTTGCTTTTTAAATTCATATTATGCAATGAGGCGTTTTAGGAAAAAGTCAAATGATATTGAGCTTCTTTGTTGCCGTAAGTCCGTGTCCTTGAGGTCCTCATGAAGGAAATCACGGCACTCTTCATCCCTTGCCCATCAAACAGGATGCTTGGAGAGCGTTTTTAAAGTACGCAATCCATCAGGATTCTTGCCGTAAAGCTCAGATCTGGATGACGAGGCTTTACGGCGTTTTTTGGCAAAATCCCATAGACAATGTATCTTGCAAAGAAATATCACATAGTCCGTAATGTCTTATCCCAGAACTTCAGAACAGTTAGATTAGATTATACCTTATATATTTCAGCTTCTTTGCTGTGGCTCTGCCTTAGCAGGATCGATATCACGTCCGATTTCATCTTTCATATAAGCAAGATCTATAAAATGGTCAGCTTGGCGACGCAACTGATCTGAAACCATAGCAGGATTTGAGAGTACTGTTGAAACAATGGTGATTTTTTTAGATCTTCTTTGAAGGGCGCCTACCAATGTTGTAAAGTCGCCATCCCCAGAAAATATAATGAGATGATCAACACCTTCGGATTGTTCAAATGCATCGACGGCTAATTCAAGATCCATGCTTGCTTTTATTTTTCTTCGCCCGAAGGAATCTACAAATTCTTTGGCATTTTTTGTAACTACTTTGTATCCATTGTAGCACAACCAATCAAGCAGAGGATGCAGTGGCGAATACTGCTGCTCCGCATCTTCAACGATAGCGGTATAGTAGTAAGCTCGCCATACATGGGCGCGTGATTCGAATGCTTTTAGAAGCTTTCGATAATCAATATCAAATCCCAAAGCTTTGGAGGAGGCGTATAAATTGGCGCCATCAATAAAAAGGGCAACTTTTTCACGAGAATTGAACATTTTAATTTTCCACCTAGATTCCAGTTAAATGCAAAATATAAATTTTCCATACTGATAAAATCTTTTTTCTATATATAAACTTACAAATAAAACAAATAGAAGGTTTTAGAAATTTTTCCATTCGCCTTAAACGGGTATTAACAGATGTTGTTTATTAAAAATATTTACAAGGTGCAAGACAAGTATGATACGTATAGCTAACTTATCATTAAAAACTTGAAACTTATGTCTATTTGTTGTACGTTATGAACATATTTTTGGATTTTCTGGATTTTTCTGGATTTTTTGAGGTTTTTATGGCGCGTGTTACAGTAGAAGATTGTATTGATAAAGTACAGAATAGGTTTGAGCTTGTCCTCCTTGCGAGTCATCGTGCACGACTTATATCTCAGGGTGCACAGATTACGGTCAGTCGGGACAATGATAAGAATACAGTGGTTGCATTGCGTGAAATTGCAGATGGAACTTTGTCTCCTGACGATCTTAAAGAAGATATGATACACTCTCTCCAGAATAATGTTGAGGTTGATGAACCTGATTCTGGTTTTGCGGATTGTGGTCCTTATGAACAGTCTTCAGAGAATGCTTCTCCTCCTGCTTCTGTCGCGTTTAGAGAACTGTCCGAGGAAGAACTTATATCTGGTATTAATGGCATAGTTACTCCGGATAAGAGGGATGATTTTTAGGTTTTTCGTTTTGTTTTAGATTGAGTTTCTATTATAGATTTCTTTTATATGGGCGTTTTCTTGTTCTGAGAGCGTCTCTTTTGAAGGGTGTGCATTGAGAGATTATGCTAAGACGGTATGAGCTTTTAGAGCGTGTGCAGTCTTATGATCCTGGTTTTGATAGCGATCTTCTAAATAAGGCGTATGTCTATGCTTCAAAGAAGCATCGTGAGCAAAAACGTGCAAGCGGAGATCCCTATATTTCTCATCCCATTCAGGTTGCAGCTATTCTGGCGGATATGCATCTGGATCAGACTACTATAATAGTAGCTTTATTGCATGATACAATTGAGGATACTACAGCTACCCGGGCTGAAATAGATTCCCTTTTTGGTACAGAAATTGGCTATTTGGTTGAAGGTTTGACGAAGGTCAATAAGTTTGAGCGCTTGTCCTTCGAAACCCGACAAGCTGAGAATCTACGAAAATTATTTTTGGCAATTTGTGAGGATGTTCGGATTTTGCTCGTAAAGTTAGCAGATCGTCTCCATAATATGCGCACTCTTTGTCATGTTCCTTCCGATAAGCGTTTATTGATTTCTAAAGAAACAATGGACATATATGCCCCTTTAGCTGGGCGTATAGGTATGCAGGATATGCGAGAGGAGTTGGAGGAACTTGCCTTTAGCCATATCAATCCCAAAGCATATAAAGCATTATCTGTCCGTTTAGATAAAATGTCAAAGCGTAATGGAGAGCTGATTATAAAGATTGAGAAAGAATTGAAAGATCTTTTGTCTCAAAATGGAATTGAAAACGCATCTGTCAAAGGAAGACAAAAGAGGATATATTCCATTTCCCATAAAATGCAAATGAAATCTCTGTCTTTTGAGCAATTATCCGATGTTTATGGATTTCGCATCGTTGTAGACAATATACCAACCTGTTACCAGATTTTGGGGATTGTGCATACTCGCTGGCCTGTTGTTCCGGGTTATTTCAAAGATTATATATCAACGATGAAGCAAAATGGATATCGTTCTATCCATACGACAATTGTTGGTCCGTCATATCAACGGATAGAATTGCAGATTCGTACGAAAGCAATGGATACCATTGCTGAATATGGAGTTGCTGCTCATGCTCTTTATAAAGATGGTAGAACTAAAGAAGACATTCAAACACTTTCATCAGAGGTAGATGTCTATTCTTGGCTTCGTCGGACCATTCGTTCTTTGGCAGAAGAATATAACTCTGAAGATTTTTTGCAAAACACCAAGATGGAATTGTTTCAGGAGCAGGTTTTTTGTTTTACTCCGAAGGGAAGGTTGATTGCTTTACCTCGCAGTGCTAATCCGATTGATTTTGCTTATGCCGTGCATACAGATATCGGGAATAGTTGTGTCGGCGCCAAAATTAACGGAAAAGTTATGGCGTTGGTGACCAAGCTGAAAAGTGGGGATGAGGTGGAAATCATTTGCTCATCCGAAAAATCTCCACCTATTGCTTGGGAAAGGATCGTTGTTACGGGTAAGGCACGCTCTGCTATTCGCCGTTCTGCACAACTTGCAATTCGCAAACAGTATTTTAATTTTGGAAAATTTATTCTTGAATCTGATTTTAAACGGTTTGGGAAACAGTTTGTTTGCCAGGATTTAAAGCCGATTTTGGGTCAATTTGGAAAGGAAAAAGAGGAGGATATAGTTGCGGCTATAGGAAGAGGGGAAATCACATCTAAAGATGTATTGTTAGCGCTTTTTGAGGACTTTAGGAAAAAGAAAGATATCATTTCTGTTCACGAGAAAAAAGTTTCCGTGAGAAAAGACAATTCTTCCAAAACGTTGTTATTGATAGATAACGAAAATCCTCTTATGGAACCCGGAATTCTTCCGATAAGAGGAATTCCGGAAGATGTAAAATATATTTCCTGTTTAAAGGGAGCGATTCCTGGCGATCAAATTATTGCATTGATGCAGAATGACCATTCTATCGCAATATATCCTACAAAATCTTTTTCTTTGCAAAAGCAAAAAGAGAAACAGCATTGCTGGATAGATTTATGCTGGGATCCGGAAAGAAGTATTTTTTATAATTTTGTTATATCTATCAGATTGGATATTGTTAATCAGCCTGGTAGTTTGAACATTGTATTAAAAGTGTTTTTTGATTTAGGAATAAATGTTCGGACAATTTCTGTTATCAGGATTTTGAAAGATTTTACAAGCATAAACATTGAATTAGAAGTCTCACATGTTGAAATATTGAATCTGCTTATTGAAAATATTGCTGAACTTGACTGCATTTCAACTGTATATCGCGTTTTTGAATAAGCATTTGTTATTACATCATTTTTATATGCATTTTGCTTTTTGGGCGGGTTTTGGATTACCAGATTTTTTGAAGCTTTGTTATACAGGGCTGTTAGTATTTTCTATTGATATCTGTAAGGTAAGCGACTTATAGAAGGCAAAAAACCAGATTTTTTCTTATCAGGCTTTGCTTAGTTGTTTCTGGTAAATGTTTATGTGGAAGATCCAAGTTGTAGAAAAAACGATTGCTATTGATTGAATCTTCAAGATTTTTTTTCCCATTCTGGATATCAATTTTTTGCCGCCAGATATGCATCTAGAAATTGTACTGATACTTATTGAGTATTCATAAGGTGGGGTTTTGACTTCGCGTAACGAATAGAGCATGCCATAGCATAGCATCCTACATCCTAGATTAGATATATAGCGATCTGAGCGTATCTTTTCTGAGTGTTTTTCCTTCTGCTAAACAAGCTGCAATTAAATTCGTAATCGTTTGCGATTTTTCCGTTCCTAGAGGTTCTGCAATTACAATATTCTTACCATTTAATACATCAACCATTACACTATTCTGCGAACTATCTGCGTCTATTACAAGAGTCATATTGATCCTTTTCCATTGCAAGAAAGCTATATATCCAGATAATCATTCTGAAAGTTTAAGATTAATACGTAAGAACTCTGCACTCTTGGATATGGGAAAGAGCAGAGATACTCTCTTGCGAAATGTCTTGTATAAATCATGACTTTTCACGACAGAAACGACATGTCTTTTCGTCAGGGCTGAAGTCATTAAGCGTTAAGGTTTCTTTATTTTTCTCTAAAGCTAGTTTTCCTTGATTGAAAAGATCGTCGGGGCTAGATTCCATTCTTGAATGTGACGACCATATTTAATGCGGAGCTGAATGATAGCCAGTATTAATGAGTTTGATCTTCCATATTTTGAGGCAAATTCCTCCAACGCACCGCACGCATAAAGCATCAATTGTGGATTTTCGTGCGGATTTACGAAAACCCCGTTCCATAATTGGCAATACAAAACCTTTTCAAATTTTGTATTGAGATCCTCTGTATTGTTAAGGACTTGCTCAGAAAGTCTTGGATTCTAGAGTGTATTTCTCTTTTAAATCTTGTGATTTTTCTGATCTTCTGAAAGCTACTTCCCAAACATTCAACGCTAGGAAAACATCAGAATCCAGCAGTAGCACAATACCCGGAATTAGTCGCTGTGCCTATATTGATGCCTTCCTCTAACATTTGATATGGTAGAAGAGTGCGTGGCAAATATGTCTATAGATGTTAATCTTGAAAAATTAAAAGCGATTTCCAATGATAAAAAAATCTAGATCTGGTTCATGGTTCATGGTTCATGGTTCATGGTTCATGGTTCATAGCTTAGATATCGCTGACCTTTTAACAAAGGTTTTTACAAAGAATAAAAAGAGAAGATGGTATGAGCCATGCTTTCAAAATATATTTCAAAGAATTACAGGATAAATATCACTCTCTTCAGAGAGCCAATAACACAACTTTGCAGTCTCTCAGATAGAATGCAAAGTTAAGATGCATACAACTATCGTCCAGAAATCATGAGGATGGAAGGGCAGAAAAAGGATATACTTTGGCTTATTCTTTTTCCTGTCTATATAGCGGAAGATGACTAGTATCTTATACTTTAGTCGTCATAGAAGAATATATGGGAGTTGATATTTCTGTTGGACATGCTTTTAAATTTCTTCAAAAGCATAGATATTGCGATATACAGATCCATTTTTTTGCTATGATCCCATATAAGAAATGGTATCATTTATTTGTTTATTATGCTTTTTTCATGTGCAGAAGATCCGTCTGATGACTTTCATTGGCTTATAAATCGAGTCCGTGGAACTCGTATTATATGTGAATATTGAGCTAGGTGAGTGTTGTTGTTGATTATGAATACTGAATAAGTTTGTTGTATGAGCGTTTTTGGCGTATTGCCTATATCCAAATCGTTAAAAATTCGTGGTATACTATAGTGGTCAGTGGTCAGTGGTCAGTGGTCAGTGGTCAGTGGTCAGTGGTCAGTGGTCAGTGGTCAGTCCAAAAGATAGGTTCTTATAGGATATATCAATAGATTCATTCTTTACTGGAGAGAAAAGTATGCTTCCCATAAAAAGTGAATTATTAAGCAGGATATTGAGAAGATCTAGTTTAGAGTGATGTTGTATGATGATTTTTTCGTGTTGTTATAAGAATTATGCATTTTCAATATTTGAGTTTGATTGAGGACCTCTTAGACATCGCGTATTTTTAGATTTTCTTTAGTACCTGAAAGTGATATGAGGGGGGAGGGTATATCCCTGTCTATTTTTTTTTTGATAGGATGTCTTCGTGAAGGGATGCTGTTCGATATGATTATAGGTATAGGCAGTGATATCGTTAATATTCAGCGTATTGAAGAGACGTTGCGGAATTTTGGGGAAAGATTTGCATTGCGCTGTTTTGCTCAGTCGGAACGTGAAGATTGTGATTGTTCTCCAAAACCCGTTTTTTCGTATGCAAAACGCTTCGCTGCAAAGGAAGCCTGTTCTAAAGCGTTAGGTACGGGAATAGAACACGGTGTTTCTTGGAAAGATATGGTAGTTACTAATCTTCCTAGCGGAAAGCCATGTATGTTGATATCGGGAAGAGCTTCCGAAAAGTTGTTGTCTCTTATTCCATATGGTAGTGAACCAATTATTCATTTAACAATGAGCGATGATTTTCCTTTTGCCCAGGCATTTGTAGTCATAGAAAGTTGTTCTAGAAGATCCTCCTAGATTTTCTTGGGAGAATTAACATTGTTATTTTCATAAGAATAGTAGATATTGACCGTAGATGAATAGATATGTGGATATATAAAAGGCATCGTCTTTTCTTATTGGAAAATGCAGCATGAATTTTGTCGTAAGATCCTCATGGATTTTTTGGGGAATGGACATTGTTATTTTTATAAGAGTAGTAGATATTGACTGTGGATGAATAGATATGTGGATACATAAAAAGCATCGTCTTTTCTTGTGGGAAAATGCAAAAGAAATTTTATCATATTGGCCGTATTTGTTGCTTTTCGTTTTTATTCGCGCCTTTCTCTTTCAGCCGTCTAGTATTCCTAGTGGCTCTATGATTCCAACGCTTTTGGTCGGAGATCATTTGATCGTCAACAAGTTCTCCTATGGTTATTCAAAATACTCCTTGCCTTTTTCTTATAATCTTTTTAACGGACGTTTCTTTAACCAGAAACCTGAGCGCGGAGATATCGTTGTATTTCGCTTACCAAGAGATCCAACAATAGATTATGTGAAGCGATTAATAGGTCTTCCAGGCGATAGAGTGTCTCTCAAAAAGGGCGTTGTATATATTAATGATGTAGCAGTGTCGCGTCATCCCGATGGAACGTTTCCTTATCAGTATAAAGCCGTCTGGAGCGAAAATATACCCGCTTTCCGAGAGGCTTTAAGTAATGGAGTTTCCTATAAAGTGCTCTCGTGGCCATTTTCGCCTAATAATAATACTTCGGAATTTCTTGTGCCCGAAGGTCATTATTTCATGATGGGGGATAACCGCGATAACTCTATTGATAGTCGTTTTGTAGATGTTGGTTTCGTTCCAGAAGAAAATTTGATAGGTCGAGCTAGTATAGTTCTTTTTTCAATTGCAAATAATACTCCTTTTTATAAAATATGGCTCTCTATTCCAAATATCCGATGGGATAGGTTTTTTAAGGTTTTATGATGTTTTCTAATATAAGCGCAAAGATAGAGAAGCAGATAGGTTATGTTTTTACCAACAAAAACTTGCTTAAAACGGCAATGACGCACTCAGGCATTTGTCAGTCTCCAGAGGGAAATTACCAACGGTTAGAGTTCTTAGGGGATCGGGTTCTTGGATTATTGGTTGCACAATTATTGTATCACAATTTTGATTCGTCTAAAGTGGGTGAACTTGCAATTCGTTACGATCATCTTGTAGGTAGAGAGGTTTGTGCTCAGATAACAAGGGACTTAAAACTTCATAAGTTTATGCTTGTAAACAGAGATTTTGGAAGGGGAATTTGTAATAGTTTGCCTATTCAATCTGATCTTATAGAAAGCTTGATTTCTGCGATTTATCTTGATGGCGGGTTAGAGGCTGCGAATTGTTTTGTCGAAAAAAATTGGAAAAGCCGTGCTCTTTCTCTTAAGCTGGGAGAATTTCATCGTGAGCCTAAAAGCGTATTACAATCGTGGGTACAAGTGAATTTTGGAAATATCCTCCCAATATATAAGGTGACTTCCCGTTCCGGACCAGATCATGATCCGTATTTTACGGTTGTCGTAGAGATTCCTGGTCTTTTGCCTGGAACAGGGATGGATCGTTCAAAGCGAGGTGCTGAGAAAATAGCTGCTATAGAGGTTTTGAAACGTGAGGGTATTTGGAAAGAATGATCACAGAACGAATGGATGGTGGGTATTATTTTTTCGGATAAGGATAGCAGTCTGATTCCATTTCAGACTCGTTCGGGGTGTGTGGCATTGGTTGGGGCGACTAATGCTGGAAAATCTACGCTTGTTAATCGATTTGTTGGCGCCAAAGTTTCAATTGTAACACATAAGGTGCAGACAACGCGTTGGATCGTACGAGGTATTGTTTCAGAAAAAGACACTCAAGTGGTGTTTTTGGATACTCCTGGAATTTTTGAGGCAAAAAATTCGTATCAAAAGCTTATGGTAAAATCATCTTGGAGTACGATAAAAAATGCAGACATAGTTTTTCTCGTTGTTGATAGTCAGCGTGGTCTGACACCTGCTATTCATGCTCTTCTTCAAGAAATAGGAAAACGCTCTGATCGTCTGGTTCTGATTCTTAACAAAATTGATTGTGTTAAACCTGAGCGTTTACTTGAACAAACCAAGATAGCAAATGAATTGGTTGTAATAGAAAAAACTTTTATGATCTCTGCTACAAAAGGCTATGGTTGTGGAGATGTCATGGATTATGTGCATTCTGCTCTACCTCTAGGTCCTTGGATTTATCCTGAAGATCAGATTTCCGATCTTTCTATGTCTCAATTTGCCGCGGAAATCACGCGTGAAAAATTATTTTTACATCTGCATGAGGAGATACCATACGCATCTTATGTTGCAACCGAGAAATGGGAAGAAAGAAAAGATGGTTCGGTATTGATACGACAGGTAATTTATGTGAGGCGTATAAATCAGAAAAAGATCGTTCTTGGTAAGAATGGACAAAGTATTAAGACCATTTCTCTTGCAGCTAAAAAAGAGATATCAGAGCTTATAGAGAAGCCTATCCATATTTTTATTTTTGTTAAAGTTCAAAAAGACTGGGACAATGATTCACGATGCCTTACACAAGTAGGGGTAGAGTTATAGGAAGTGAAGAGTATTTTCCGGTAGTGTGATAAAGAATATCTTCTAATCTGGTTTTATAAAGATATTGAGGAAAGATATGCCTTTTTGGGAAGATGTTTTTTCTTTTCATGGTGAAATTTTCGCACTTACTTTTGAGGCTTATTTTGTTTTGGGATGGAAACCATCTTATGAAACGCAATGGAGACCATCTTATGAAACGCAAATGTCTTGCTATTGTTCTTGCTGCTGGTAATGGCAGGCGCATGAATTCTTCTTTTTCCAAGGTCCTGCATAAAGTGGCTGGAAAGCCTATGATTACCCACGTTATGGAGACGATAGCTATGGCGGATATTAGTGATGTCGCCTTAGTACTTGGTGATTATGTTGAATCTGTTATGTGTGCTGCTCGTAAAAAAGAACTTTCCATTGAGTGTTTTACGCAGGATATACGTCAAGGCACTGCACATGCCGTTCTTTCTGCTAAATCCGCTATAGAGAGGGGTTATGATGATGTGATTGTCATGTATGGCGATGTGCCACTTATCTCAAGTCGTACGCTACAAAAAGCTCTTGATAAGATTACAGAAGGCTTTTCTATTTCTGTTATTGGTTTCAAGACAGATAATCCACAAAATTATGGACGTCTACTGACAGAAGGTGATGAACTAATCTCTATTCGTGAAGAAAAAGATGCTAGTGATGAGGAGAAAAAAATTCGTTATTGTAACAGCGGATTAATGGCTATTAATGGTTTGCACATTCTGGATTGGCTTTCGAAAATAAAAAAGAATGATAAAACTCAGGAATATTATTTGACGGATATTATTGAAATAGCACGATCTTGCGGTGGAAGTGTTACGAGTATTGAGGTTGAAGAAGAAGAAGTTTCTGGCTGTAATAATCGTTATGAACTTTCTATCATTGAAAACACTTGGCAGTCGCATTGCCGTCGCAAGATGTTGTTATCTGGTGTTACGATGGTTGTTCCCGAAACCGTTTTTTTATCGCACGATACATGCATTGAGCCAGATACGGTGATAGAACCTCATGTGGTATTTGGATGTGGTGTTACCGTAGAAAGGTCTGTGCGAATAAGGTCATTCTCATATTTAGAAGGAGTTCATATTTCTGCAGGTGCCTTAATTGGACCCTTTGCGCGCTTGAGAGAAGGTTCAAAAATAGGACAAAATGCACGAATAGGCAATTTTTGTGAAATCAAAAAAACGATTGTTGGAGAGGGGAGTAAGATCAATCACCTTAGCTATCTTGGTGATAGTTCGATAGGCACAAATGTTAATATAGGAGCGGGTTCTATTACTTGTAATTATGATGGTCTTCATAAATATCAGACGATAATAGGAGACGAATCTTTTATAGGTTCAAATTCCTCTCTTGTTGCCCCCATTTCTATAGGATCAGGTTCTTATATAGCTTCTGGAAGTGTTGTCACAGAAAACACTCCAAAAGATTCACTGGTATTTGGCAGGGCTCGTCAGGTTACAAAGGAAAAAAAGATCTCCCCGATACAGGGAAAAAAATCCTAGATATTTGGCAGGGCTCGTTAGAGTGCAGAGGACAACAGAACTCGCTGATATAGGAAAGAATCCCAGATATAATATAGGGCTCGTCAGGTTACAAAGGAAAAAGTACTTGTCGATACAGGGGAAAAATATTGCTTATATAAGATTTTTTTCAAAAAATTAATTTTTGATACTTATCACAAGAAGTGTTTCTTCTGCCAGTTACCTAGGATAATCATATTTTAGGTGAATAAAGGATGATTTTTAGATGTGTGGAATTGTTGGTATTGTCGGGAAAGAATTGGTTGCGGAACGTCTTTTTAAAGGATTAAAACGTTTGGAGTACCGTGGATATGATTCTGCTGGAATAGCAACAATTCATAATGGGAAAATTCATTGCCTTCGTGCAAAGGGAAAACTCTCTGTATTAAAGGAAAGTTTAAAATCAAATCCGTTACAAGGTAATATAGGGATTGCGCACACCCGTTGGGCAACGCATGGTGTCCCTAATGAGGAAAATGCGCATCCACATTGTATTGATGGTATAGCTGTTACACATAATGGTATTATTGAGAATTTTTCGCTTCTTAAAAAGGAACTTTTGTTTTCAGATCCCAGTAGAATCTTTGCAACTGAAACTGATACGGAAGTCATTGTACATCTTCTAGTGCAGTTTAAAAAAGATGGTCTCAACAATAAAGAGGCAGTAAGGGCGACGCTGAATCGCTTGATGGGTTCATATGCTTTGGCCATAATTTTTGAAGATGCTCCTGATACGATTATAGTAGCACGTAAAGGACCACCTTTGATTGTAGGACATGGACAAGGCGAGATGTTTTTGGGATCAGATGTTGTAGCATTGGCTTCTTTTACCGACAAGATTACGTATATGGAAGATGGTGATTGGGCTATTATCAGTAATTCTGGGGTTTCGATTTTCGATTCGCAGGATATTGAGGTAAAACGTAAAAGTCAGATTATTCAAATCACTCCCTTTTTGGTTGGAAAAGGATCGTATCGTCATTTTATGGAAAAAGAAATTTATGAACAACCAGAAGCAATTTCTCGCGTTTTGGGTCACTATGTTAATTTTTCCTGTAATACTATTATTCCAGATGTTTTTGGATATGATTTTGCGAACCTTGCCGGTTTAAGCATTTCTTCTTGTGGTACTTCTTATTTGGCTGGATTGGTAGGAAAGTTTTGGTTTGAACGCCTAGCAAGATTACCAATTGAAATAGATTTTGCTTCTGAATTTCGTTATCGAGATTTTTTATTTTCACCGGGATGGTCTTCTTTATTTGTTTCTCAATCTGGTGAAACAGCAGATACACTGGCATCGTTGCGTTGTATGCGTGACAAAGGTTTGAAGATTGGATCTTTAGTTAATGTTCTGGAATCAAGTATTGCTAGAGAATCTGATTTCGTATTTCCAATTAAGGCAGGTCCAGAAATAGGTGTTGCTTCTACGAAAGCTTTTACCTGTCAACTTTTAATTCTTTTGGCTATGGCAATATCTGCCGGAAGGGCAAGGGGTACAATTGATTTGATGCAAGAGCAGGCATTGGTTAGCTCTCTCATTGAAATTCCTCGTGTGATGTTTGATATTCTTCAAACAATTTATTCGAAAGTAGAGGGATTATGCCATGAATTGGCAAAATATCGTAATTTATTGTATATTGGGCGAGGTTCTAGTTTTCCTTTAGCTTTAGAAGGAGCATTGAAACTCAAGGAGGTTTCCTATATCCATGCTGAGGGTTATGCTGCAGGTGAATTAAAACATGGACCAATTGCTCTGATTGATGAAGGGGTTCCTGTGATCGCGATAGCCCCTTATGATCGTTTCTTTCAAAAAACTTTATCCAATATACAAGAAGTATCTTCTCGTGGTGGGCGTATTGTATTTATAACGGATGAACAGGGGGTGGAGAGTCAAAATTTTTCAACTTTAGAAACAATTGTCCTTCCAAATATAATAGATATGGTATCGCCAATTGTTTTTTCTATACCAATTCAGCTTATTGCGTATTACACAGCTGTATTTATGGGAACAGATGTAGATCAACCTCGTAATTTGGCAAAGTCGGTAACTGTAGAGTGACATATGTGTTATTTTACTTTGTGAAAAAAAACATTAATAATAGGATTAGGGATTTTTTTTACATGCAGAATAAAACGATTTATTCATCTTTGGTTATGAAAGTAAGAAGCAATTTCTTAACTGGTTTCATTATATGTGCACCAGTTCTGATCACTATCTGGTTAACGTTGTCCTTAATTAATTGGATTGATGGTTTTATTACGCCCTATATTCCTATGCGCTATAATCCAGAGTATTATTTTAATTTTGCTATACCTGGATTAGGGCTTTTAATCGCAGTAATTTTTATAAGCATTGTCGGATTTGCTGCGAAGAATCTCATAGGAAGATATGTTGTTTTTCTGAGTGAGAGTATTTTAAATCATACACCAGTTGTACGGGGTCTTTATAAAAGCACAAAACAAATTGTCCAAACTATTCTTAAAGAGAATGCAGTTTCTTTTAAACGTCCGTGTCTTATAGAATATCCTAGTCCTGGAATTTGGTCACTCTGTTTTCTTACAACAGATGTTCAAGGAGAATTAAAGGAAAAATTTTCTGAAAAAGGTCAAGATGATATGGTGACCGTTTTTATTCCACCAACACCGTTACCAACCGCTGGAATGCTGGTTTTTACCTCTCGGAGCAAAATCATTATGCTTGATATGACTGCTGAGGATTCTGCAAAAATGCTTATATCTGGTGGGCTTATTATCCCAGAATATACTACTAAGGATGACAAAACATCCGAATGTCAATAAAGATTTTGACGTCAATTTTCTCTTTTTATTATTCTATCCTGGGGCAAGGAATTGCAACACTTCGTTATATCGATAGAGATATAGGAGTGTTCGTATAGCAACTCCTCTTGTGCTGGTGAGTTGTGGATCTTTTTGAAGGAGATTTCGAGCGTCTTTACGTGCCATTTCCAATAAGTCGCCGTGTAACTCAGGCTTAGCCACAAGAAATTTTGGCATACCAGATTGCTTTATACCGAGAATTTCCCCTTCTCCTCTTTGTTTAAGGTCTTCTTCAGCAATTCGAAAGCCATCTTCTGTTTTTCGCAGGATGGATAATCTTGCATGACCAGTCTTTCCTAGTGGAAGATGGTATAGCAGAACACAACTCGATTCTTCTTCGCTACGTCCGACCCGTCCGCGCAACTGATGAAGTTGTGCAAGGCCAAAACGCTCTGCATTTTCTATTATGATAATTGAAGAATCTGGAACATCGATGCCAACTTCAATCACAGTTGTTGCAACTAAAAGTTTAATTGTTCCGCTTTTAAAAGAATTCATAATTGATTCTTTTTCGGCATCCGACATGCGACCATGAATTAAACCGATATTTGGTGCAAAATATTTTTGAAGACTTTTAAAACGCTCAATAACCGAAGAAAGCATTGATTCCTCTTTTTCTTCTATTTGAGGACATATCCAGTAAGCCTTTTTCCCTTGAGACACAACATATTTCAACCTTTCAATGATTTTATTAATTCTGCTAATAGGAACAACAACTGTCGTAATGGGTTTTCTGCCTATGGGTTTTTCTGGGATCTTTGAGGTGTCCATATCGCCGAAAGCAGCAAGCACCAGGGTGCGAGGAATAGGCGTCGCAGTCATAAGTAGGACGTGAGGCGATGTTCCTTTGTTTGTCAACTTCAGACGTTGTTGTACGCCAAAGCGATGTTGTTCGTCAACAACTACCAAAATCAATCTATGATATTGGATGGCATCCTGAAATAATGTATGGGTTCCGATAATGAGTTGTGCTTCACCGCTGGCAATGCGTTTTAATGCCATTTTTCTTTCGGTTTGAGGCATATTTCCTGTCAAAATATCAATTTTAATTCCGGATCCTTGGGTATATTTTTTGATGCATGCATGATGCTGCAGTGCCAATATGGAAATAGGAGCCATAATAACAGCTTGTCCGCCTGATTCTATAGCTGCAGCCATAGCCATCAATGCAACGAGTGTTTTTCCTGATCCGACATCTCCTTGCAGAATACGCAACATTCGTTTTGTTTGAGACATATCCTTGAGGATGTCGTTTATGGCTGATTTTTGACTCTCTGTTAGAGAGAAGGGGAGATTCTGTAATATTTTTTGAGAAATTTTCCCATTAACTCGTACAGGGATACCAATTTCTTTTTTAAGCTTTTCGCGTATCAGCAATAACGCGGTTTGTCCAGCCAAGAACTCATCATAAGCTAGTCTTTTTCTGGCTGGAGATTGCCAATCAAGATCTTTTTCATCAGAGGGATGATGCACTTTTTGAAAGGCTTCTGCTACGGAGGGGAAAGATTCCTTTTGTAAGAAGTTTCTTTCTAACCATTCCGTTAAAGGAGGTAGTCTTGAAAGTGCTTCTATCATGATTTTTTTGAAAAAATCTGATGATAACTTGGAAGGCAAGGAATAAACTGGTTCAATAATAGGAAATTTTTCGTCGTGGGGATTGTGGGGAATATAGTTAGGATGAATAATAGAAAGGCTCTTATTAAATTTTTTGATTTGTCCTGTGACCGTAATTACCCTCCCTTTGGGAAGCATTTTTTTAAGCCATTCGGTTTTTCTATGGAAAAAAAACAATGCTATTTCGCCTGTTCCATCGCTTAGTAGAATTTTATAGGGGTGTTGTTTTCCGAATGTTAGAGGACTGTGTTGTATCACTGTGCCGGTTATTGTGACGATTGTCTCGTCATAAATTTCGGAAATTTTTGGACGATATCTTCGATCAATTAATGAAGAAGGATAATAAAACAATAGATCAATAAACTGAGCTTCACGAAAATCGCCAGAATTGATGATTCTAGAGAGATGTAAAATAGATTTGGGTCCCACACCACGAAGAGTAGAAAGAGGGGCGAAAAGGGGATTGAGAAAAGAAGGGCGCATATTTTTTTATACGGTTATGAAAATATTATGTGACAAGAAATATTGAGGAGGTTATACCAAAGTTTTAGTAGGAAGTAGAGTCATTATATGGTTTATTATGCCCCTAATCAGTAAAAACATGAATTTGCGTTGTCGTCGTATTGTCTATCGTTGTTGGCGGCGAGGAACGCGTGAAATGGATCTTATTTTAGGACGTTTTACAGACAGAGAAATTGCAAATCTCAGTGAAGTCGAACTGGATATGCTTGAATCTCTTTTAGATGAAGACGATGGAAATCTTTTTAAGTGGTTTACAGGGATGGAGCCAATACCTGAGCATCTCCGTACACCTATTTTTGATAAGATATATCCAACATTTTATTCTTTGAATTCTGGTGAAAGCTTTTTTTAGGGAAATATGAATGATTTTTGGATCTGATGTCGCAGAAATTGGTACGACATCTTGTAAAAAACAAATCGTTTCTCACGTTGTTTCTGGTACAGAAGGTTTTTTACTTGCAGAAATGGCTCGCTCTGGGTCTTCTCTTGTTTATATAAGTTCTGATGAACGCTCTTTGCTTAATCTCAAAAAGATTCTTGCGTTTACCGTTCCTGAAATTAAAACTTTTATTTTACCTGCCTGGGATTGTCTTCCGTACGATCGAGTATCACCTTCGCCTCGTGTTGTTGCTAGTCGTCTTTCTTGCTTTTCACATTTAGCTGCCCGTACTAAAGAAAAAAAGGTGAGCATTATACTAACAACAGTGAGTGCTCTGATGTATCGTTTTCTCAATCCGGATGTTATAGAGAATTATAAGTTACGGATACGATCTGGAGATCAGATCAGTATGACGCAAGTGATAGAAAGATTGGAAACCAATGGTTTTCAACGTGTTGATATCGTTCATGCAGTTGGTGAATATGCAGTCCGCGGTGGTATTCTTGATTTATATGTCCCCACCAAAAAACATCCGATACGTTTAGATTTTTTCGGGGATAACCTGGAAAGCCTTCGGTTTTTTGATTCTGTAAGTCAGCGTACGATCGGGAACATTTCTTCTGTCGTGATTAATGTTTTGAGTGAAGTCATACTTACTCCTCAAACTATCAGCCTTTTTCGTGAAAATTATCTGTTGAATTTTGGGGCAGTCACTCAAGAAGATCCTCTGTATGTTTCTGTTTCTGCAGGGCGTCGATATCCTGGAGTAGAGCACTGGCTTCCCTTCTTTTATAATAATCTAGAGACGGTTTTTACGTATTTTGCCGATTTTTGTGTGGTGACAGATTCTACTGTAAAGGATGCTGTTCAAAAACGTTCCCAATGGATTCAAGACTATTACGAGGCAAGATCACAACATCTCTCCATTAAAGATAATACATCCGTATATAAACCCATTTTACCAGAAAAATTGTATCTAGATTGTCAACAATTTAACGCGATGCTGGAAAATTCTCGGAATCTCGTTACTATCACTCCCTTTAATCAACAAGAAACAGAAAAAAATAACGTTATTTCTCTCAATGTGCGTTCGGGAAAATCTTGGATTCCATCTTTTTCAGAAAAAAAGGAATTACGGGATAATGCTGAATCCATTGGTAGATTCGATCGTTTGATTGCCTATATTGCAGATCAAAATCGAAAGGGAAAACAAGTACTCATTTCTGCTTTCTCAGAAGGATCCTTGCAATATTTATTAAAATTACTTGCTGAAGATGGACTGGAAAAAACCAAAAGAATCAACTTGTTGGCAGAGATGGATTCTCTTGTAAAAGGTGAAATAGCGACAACAGTTCTTTCTCTTGACGCAGGATTTGAGACAAAAAAAATTCTTCTTATTACCGAGAAAGATATTTTAGGAGAGCGCATTATGCGTCGCTCTCGTCGTCGAAAATCTGCTGCTAATGCTATTTTTGAAGCAACTTCTATAGAAGAAGGAACTATTGTCGTTCATGCAGAGCATGGTATAGGGCGTTTTGTTCATTTGCGTAGTCTTGAAGTTGCGGGGACACTTCATGATTGTCTTGAATTGCATTACGATGATGATGCCAAATTGTTTTTGCCAGTTGAGAATATCGATCTTATATCACGCTATAGTGCAGAAGATGTTTCTGTTTTGTTGGATAAGCTAGGGGGCGTTTCTTGGCAAGCTCGTAAAGCACAATTGAAAAAACGCCTTGAAGACTTGGCACAGCAACTTATTGATATTGCTGCAAAAAGGTCGATTCACAAAGTTCCTTCTTTGATTGTTCCTCAAGATTTATATAAAAAATTTGTACAAAGATTTCCTTATGTGGAGACTGAAGATCAGGAAAAAGCTATTGAAGCCGTTTTACAGGATCTTTCCAGTGGTCATCCTATGGATAGGTTGATTTGTGGTGATGTAGGTTTTGGAAAAACAGAAGTAGTGCTTCGAGCTGCCTTTGTTGCTGCAATGAATGGCTTACAAGTTGTTGTTATCGCGCCAACGACATTGCTTGTACGACAGCATTTGCGTGTATTTTCTGAACGTTTTCAGGATTTTGCACTTCGTATAGCCAGTATTTCACGATTTGTCAGAGCGAAAGAAGTGTCGTTATGCAAGCAGGAGCTTGCAGAAGGAAAAATAGATATTATCATTGGTACTCATGCATTACTGAATCCTGCAATCAAATTTTCTAATCTTGGATTGTTAATTATAGATGAGGAACAACATTTTGGTGTAAAGCATAAGGAGAAATTGAAAGAGATCAAAACTGATATACATGTATTGACCCTTTCTGCAACTCCAATTCCGCGCACTTTGCAGTTAGCAATGACGGGAGTTCGAGAGTTATCTTTGATAACCACACCGCCCATAGATCGTATTCCTTGCCGGACTTCGATTTCAATTTTTGATCCGTTGGTTGTTCGTGAAACCTTGATGCGAGAACATTATCGAGGTGGTCAAAGTTTTTATGTTTGTCCGCGTTTATTGGATTTAGAGAAATGCTATGACTTTCTGCGGTCAGAAATACCAGAACTGAAGATTGTTATAGCACATGGAAAAATGTCATCCAGAGATCTTGAACAAACCATGAATTCTTTCTACGACGGACAATATGATGTTTTGCTTTCTACATCTATTGTTGAATCCGGATTGGATTTTCCAAGAGC
>NZ_JACETX010000014.1 GCF_014048425.1 Candidatus Liberibacter sp.
GCATCTAAGTCGGATATGGATTTTTCAAAATCAAGATAATTATGCATGGAAGAAATTTCTCCACCTCTCCATATAAAACAATGAAACCAGGGATAGGTTTTAATACTGCTTTTGCTTCTTAGCAAGAGGGTGATGATTTTTTACTAACTTTTGCAGTTTTTCTGGTACTAGATGAGTGTATATTTGCGTTGTTGATATATCTACGTGACCAAGAAGCGTTTGTATGGCACGTAAATCAGCTCCTTTTTCAAGAAGATGGCTTGCAAATGCATGTCGGATTATATGAGGGGAAATAATGTCCGCCTCGACTCCAGCACGAGAAGCCAAATTTTTTAGTTCTCGTGCAAAAACTTGGCGAGATAGGTGTCCTGTCTTTGAAGAGGAAGGAAAGAGCCAAGGACTCTTCTTTTTTTCTCCTATATTAGCTTGCATTTTTTTATACATTTCAAGGGCATTGAGAGCAGGTGGAGAAAGAACAACGAGTCGTTCTCTATTTCCTTTTCCGCGAATAATCATCGTGCGTTCTTTTAGAGTTAGGGCATGAGAAGAGAGTGTTACAAGCTCACTGACGCGCATACCAGTAGCATATAAGAGTTCTGTCAACAGAAGCATACGCATGCGTTTCCACTGTCCTGGAGAGGGATTCTCCGCTTCCATCGTAGCTTGCCTTAAAATCCGTTCAATAGCCTTTTGTCCTATGATTTTTGGGAGGATTTTGCCATTCTTGGGTAGCTCAAGTGAGCTGGCAGGATTGTCTTTGCGCAGTCCCTCAGTGTAAAGAAAGCCATAAAACTGTCGAATCGCAGATATTTTTCTCCTTTGAGAATGCTTTGCAAGATTTCCCTCAGATAGATGATGTAGATAAGTTATTAAGTCCTTGGAAGATGCTTGAGATAAGGAATTTTTTTTTTTCTCTAGAAAAAGTTGAAGACTCTCAAGGTCGCATTTGTAGGAAGAAAGCGTATTAAAGGTAGATGCTCGTTCGGAACTCATCATTTCAAGGAAGAGTTCTAAAACTTCTGAGCTTATTAGTTTTGTTTGTTGTAGTTCGTTTGTTTTCAAATCTCTTTTAATTTTTCTGAGGGTATGTTTGTTCCCACTTTTGCCGAATACATCCATAAGAATATATATTTCTTGATAGTGATATTGAGGTGATTCTGTTAAATAAATATTCTATCATTTTATTGAGGAAAAAACTTGGAATTTTTCCTTTCATCTAGATGGTTATGTGTGAAATTTTCATTTATTTGCTGAAATTTTTGCTCTTCTGCTTTTAAGTCGTTTTAAAGGATGAATTTTGATCGAATGTGTATATTGTTGCGTGCGCGTGCAACTTTAAGAGAAAAAAAAATTATTCTTGTTGGATTGATGGGAGCAGGTAAGACGACGATTGGTCGTATGGTATCGTTTAAACTTAAAATTCCTTTTGTGGATATTGATTGCGAAATTGAAAAATTATCATCGATGACCATACAGGATCTGTTTCATATTCGGGGAGAAGACGTTTTTCGATCTTTAGAATTGCAAGTTTTGAAGACCGTCTTGCAAGGAGGTCCTTGTGTTATTGCGACTGGAGGTGGAACTTTTATCAATGATAAATCTCGAGAATATATTCAGAAAAAGGGGATAAGCTTATGGTTGAAAGTTGATTTTGATATTCTGTGGACGAGGATCAAACGGAAGGATAATCGTCCTTTGCTTGATACTGTAAATCCACAGGAAACTTTGAGGGATTTAATGGCATCGCGGCATCCGATATATGCACAGGCAGATATGATTTTGCATTCATCTAATGGTTGCAAGGATGAAACAGCTAATTCTGTTATCAGAAGATTAGCCGATTTTAGGTATCTTGAACGGATAAGAAAAATATAAGACAAAATTTTAAGTTATTCATATGAGCCTTGCACGTTCTTATGATCCCGTCATTTTGATTAATAGCTACTGCTCATTAATAGGTTGGAATGGCATATTTAAGCAGGTTTCAAAGTTATTGTAATGATAAATATAGATCGATTCCCAGTGTATTTTTAAGTATTAGAGCATATTAAAGGATGGTTTTTATAGGATTTTATGTGTCGCCTCGGTTGTTTTCTAGGCACTCGTGAAAAACGAAAAAATTTGAGATTCCCAGGAAGATATGTGACGTAGTAGAAGATTCGACAACAAACAATCCCCCTTATACAATGACCATCACGATCTTGTGTTTTGTAGAAAAAGCAATGTCTTCAATTAACGCACAAAGTGCAAGCGATTTCGTATCTTGCCATAAAAAATCGGCTGGCGGAGCATTAAAGCATAAAAAAAACATGGCATTAATACTTTTTATATTGACCTTATTGGTTTTACCAACCCACCTCTTTTGGAGAGGTAATCATTGAGGATTTGCTTTTTTAGCAGTACAAGTGTTGTTCATTGCGGGAGGATTTGCTTAATAAAATCCGCATTCATTGGTGCGCATACACAGATTGATTCCTCTCTATAAGTAAAATGATAGGAATAAAAATATCCGTTATAAGGAAAATTTTTATAGATATTTTTAAACAATAAAGTTTTTTGTTATTGACGGAGATGTTCTAAGAAATTATGTGGGTTTTGTTTTTCTTATGTCGCAATTGTTAAATATGATTTTGTTTTTGATTCCGAATTTTTGAATTGAGGATGGTGACTATGATATATTGCACAAGGGTAATTTTTTATGTTTAAGCTATCATAAGAAGTTGCATCGTAACTATCATTCTTGATTTTGGATATGATTTTTTGTCGTGTATTAAAATGCGATAGGAAATATCTTTCTTTGGATGGAGACGTTTTCCTGTTGGAATGATTCTAGAATATCAGCGATCGCTTTCTTTTTTGTAAAAGAAACTATAAATCAACAAAAGGATACCTATGCTGTAGGATAAGGACAATCATGAGGGAAAGTTGGATTTTATGTTGACATGAGAAAAAAGAAAATCTTGTTTCACAAGTGATGTTTTGAAAGTGGTGTCAAAGTCTTTTCTTCAAAACGTTTTTGAATTTTGAAGATTATGGGATTAAGAGGAAGTGAATGGTTCTACGGAGTATATTTTTCACCAGGCGCGAGAGCTTCTATGGATAGAGCATGTAATTCGTCGTTCATTTCTGATTTTAAAATATCGTATATCTTCCTGTGTCGTGATATACGTTTCATTCCTATGAATTCTGTGGATATGATACGTATATGAATATGAGTTTCCCCAGAACCATCAAATTCTGGTTTATGTCCAATGTGGAGGTCGCTTTTGTTTATGACTTCGAGCTCCTTTGGAGTGAGTGAGGTTTGGAGTTTTTCTGTTATTCTAGCTTTAAATGGCGTACATGTGCTTTGCATTTTTCTTCCTATCAATGTAAGTTGTGGTCATAGTCGTATTAGTTGTTTATAATTTCTTGTTTTAACCTGCATAGTTAGTCATAGTAAATCGTTATGAAGCTTGATTCAAAATATTTTGACCGTATCCGAGCCCGAAAACGGGGGAAGAAATCTGCTCCGCGTGCTGCATCTTCCTCTGTATGTCAATGGGATAGCTGTAAGCGCATAGGGGAATATCGTGCACCGGTGGGAAGTGGCGCTGAAGGACAATTTTTCCTTTTTTGTTTTGATCATGTTAAGAGATACAACAAGGGATATAATTATTTTTTGAGCCTTTCTGACGATGAGATTGGGCGTTATCAAAAAGAAGCTGTAACTGGACATCGTTTCACTTGGACAGTGATTTCATATGCAGAAAGGTATCCCTTAGAAGATGGTTTTAATGATGAGGGTAAAAGAGAGAATGGTAATTCTTTTGCTTCTGGTCGATCGGTGGTGCGTCGCATGAACTCTTTGGAATGTAATGCATTTGAAACTTTGGGATTGTTATCTGACTCTTCTCCAGAGGAGATACGAGGACAATATAAGAATTTGGTTAAAAGACATCATCCTGATTCGAATGGTGGGGATCGTGGTTCAGAAGAGAGATTTCAGGCTGTAGTTCAGGCTTATAGATTTTTGAAGCAATCTGGATTTTGTTAGGTTGTTCTGGATAAAAATTTTTCCGTTGAGTGAATCAAGCCAGAGATAAAAGATGATGCGATGGATTTGTTTCTGATGTAGTTGTTGGGGGAGTATGGATGCAAACTCTCTTGGGGTTTTTTATACTGATACGGGTATAATAAAAGATGCATTATCAGCACTATCTAGAAAATCTCTTATCCCTTCTAAAAGACAATTCCTGAAAACCCATTTATTTATTCTAAAACATTTCTGGGTCTTCAAAATATTCTTAAAACAATATGTTAAGTATAGAGTTTTTTGAAATATTGGTTTTCTTCATTTTTAGAATCTTATGGATCATAAGATGATATAGAGGTCATATTATCCAAGTATAGATAAAAAATGCCAGCGTTTTAAAGAAATACGCATTTATATTATGGAAAAGGGCGATGTATTAGATGAATTTCATAGGTTTTGGGAAATTTTTTGGGCAATAATGAGTAAAAAACCAAAGAATCAGAGAAAGAAAAATACTGCCCACTTTGAATTATGTTTTCCTTGCGAAGTAAGAGCGAATCTTCTTTGGATGGAGATTATATTGAGGTTCAGAATCAGATAGATATCGTTTCGAAAGATTGAGATGCAGGGATCTTGATGCTAAACAAGCTATCATATTTAAGAAAATGCATCACTCCAAAAGAATGCGGGTATTGAATGAGGATTGAACTTGTTCCAATCTTCTGGACGACTGCTTTTCCTGCTATTGTAAATATGTATATTTTGATCAAATCAAGAGATAAAAACATCCTTATCAAATCCTTCAAAAACAGTTTTTGTGTTCGTTTAGGTGATGGTTTCCAACCTCTTTTTCGTGAAAGTAATATCAACGTGCTTTTATTTTGGAATTTCTTTGTGTTGAGGGGTGATCTCTACAGTGATTTTAGAACGGAACTGTATTTCATCTCTTGACGGGCATGATTCTTATCAATCAACGATGGGCATTAAGTCAATGGAACTTTTCTACCGGGGAAAGGGGGCTGAATAATAATGACAGAACACTATAGATTTGAATAAAAGGCAATAGCTCACTTTGCCATCTTGAAGTTTTTAAGTCCTTCAAGAGTATAAATGATCATCAAAGATATAATATTTTTCTCGTTGGATGATTACGAAAGTGGATAGTGGCACATCTTTTATAAAAATGGCTATCCTCATTAAAAAACACGCTTTGGAACAGTTTTTTTTTGGATTGGGTGTATTTCTGAGGACTATGAAAAGTGATCACTTTGAAAAACGTCCTCTGTCCCTAAAAAGAGTCATACCTTTCGGTTGAAAAGATGACATAATTTTATGAACGAATAGAATCCAGCTAATCCTTGCTCAGATTAACTTTAAGCGGGGGAATTCTTTGTCTTTCGGCGAGAGGGTCTATCACCCTTTTTGCCGTTATTCATGTCACCATTCTCACTTCCGAAACCTCAAGATTATCCCTAATATATGCAAAAAGACTTGAGAGAAGGTTTCAAGAGGATGTTGTAGAAGATTTTTTAATGATCTGGCTACGCAGAAGACGAGTGCGAGAAGATAGCTTGTCTTTTTTGGATTTTAAAAGGAACTTATCAAGTCCTCCTCTATGTTCCACTGAGCGCAAAGCATGTTTCGAAACACGCAACTGATAGCTTTGTCCCAGAACGTCTGAAATTAATGTGACATTGCAAAGATTTGGGAAAAACTTGCGTCTTGTTTTATTATTCGCATGGCTGACCGTATTCCCTGACATAACGGTCTTTCCAGTTAATTCACATACACGTGACATTCTATACTTACTCCTTTAGCTTGCATAGAGAAGAATTCTTTCTCATTTTTTGATCTCGAAAAATCATCTCTTATAAAGAATCTTACTCCAGATAGCATACACAACTATAAACTCTCTGTATTGAAGATATCCCAATAATTTTCCCAGATATGATTACATACATCCGTAGTATAAAAAATACTAGTCTTAGTGTAAAATATCCGGCATATAGCTTGCGAAAGCATGCACAAAAAGAACCGCGTATTTTGGTAAGGGAGGATATTTAGATTGGTATTATTGGTTTTTACAAAATATACGACATGTATAGGTTAAAATCCTATTCTTCTTTTTATATATTAGAAAATTATCTGTAGATCCTCTTTATCTCCTTATTTTCGGACAGAAGCCGAATCATATGGATGAAGATACCACGTGGCATATTTCGGTAGCACCAATTTTGGAAAGTAGTTCGCATGATATTTATTATAGATGAAAAGCGTTATCATATGACTAGAAGGGCTAAGACAAAAGTTTTCTGGAATTTGCATTCTTTGTATATGCTATTGTAAGGATAAAAGGTAATTTCGTGTGAGAAAAATTGAGCCCTATATTTTATAATTCAGCGTATAATTATACTCCTCAAAGATTATTGTATGAGTAGAAAAAAGAGTATCGTATAATTATATGAGGGATTTTTTTTAATAGGATAGATATTCTTTGGCCCAAGATTAAATAGGCTTTTCGAAAGGATGTCTCTTCGAGGCATTGATCTGGCTTTTAGCTTTTTTTAAAAAAAGATCTTTATGATATGGAAAGATCTGATAAGCGTATTTTTCCTGCTGTGGATATTACTAAATCTGGAATTCGCAAAGAAGAGTTGTAGATAGAAAGATAGGATCTTCAAAGTTCAGAATAAGAGTGACGGTATAATGACGGTTTTTCGCAGAAGAAATACGATGTTGGACTGAAATTTTCTATACTTTTTAAGTTTGAGTGATTGGATAGGCGATTTTGATATAAATCCTTCTAGGAAAACGCAATTTTCTCTTTATCTATCTGCGAATTTCCTTTTATCATTTTCGATTTCTGGGCTCATTATCGCTGATAAGCATTTCTGTCCAAGATAATACCTTTTGCTCAATTTATTGAATTGTGAAGTCTTTATTGTACAAGCATAACCATTTGGATCAGCCCCTATCATAACAAGATCATAAACTATAACTTTTCCCATTCTCAACGAATAAATATTCTCTAACAGACAAACTTTTAAGTACCCGTAAGATGAATTTTTCTCCATTGTATCCTTGGAAAAAGTCATTAAAAAACGGACTTTTTGCTCTCAGCAAGTGCCTACTACTTTTATGTGCTTCTTTTCAAAAAGCATTAAATTTAGAGCTGAAAGATCGCTTACAATATAAAACCAAAAAGTTATATGAGTACAACTCATATGGCTCATTATTGGTGGATTTTACATCATGCATAGCCAAAAATCTTCAAGCAAAAACCGAAAAGCATATTTTAAAACCTCAATAAACCCATGAGATTCCTCTGGAGTATGATACATCTTAAATGGAATTGTTTGAGGTAGATCTTTTGGAGCGGTTATGTTTATTCACCCAAGATGTTGTTCCTTGTATTTAAGGCTTTTGGTATGTTGATAAAGCTCTATTAAAAAGCTATGAGGAAGAAGAGAAAAGTGTCATTTAATTGATGATTTTTGGGTTTTTTTTACATTCCTTGGTTTTTAATATGAAAATTAAGAATAAATATAGTTTATAATCAATGGCTTGTGTTTATATTATGAGCCCAGTTAAAAGAAAAAAGTACAAGGGACTTCTCATCCGAAGAAAGATTAAATCAGGATTGTTATTGATAGGCTAAAACCAGTCCAAAACCTTTGCAGCATTAATATCCCAATAGTGCGTAGCGCTCCTATGAGAAACAATATGGAATCAAAGATATAAATTCTCGGGGTTCATGAGATTTAAGGGATTTGTTATACATCACAAAAATTGTTGTTCTCTGTATCAAATTTTAAAGATGGATTTCGTTTTTTAGGGCGAGATGCTTATCTGAATTTATCTTTACGATTACGAAGTTCCGTAAAAACCTCTAGATTACTTTTGTCTTTCATACACAAATTTTTTCGTATTGTAAAATCGTCTGTTCGCAAGAAAGGATTTGTTTTTTTTTCAAGAGATAGTGTTGTCGGATTCGTATAGCGCTTTTCGTTGAGGAGAGATTTTATATTGGAAAAATATTTTTGTAATTCTAAGTTGTTTGGATCATAAGATAGCGCAAAACGGGCATTAGTATACGTATATTCGTGTCCAAAGTAGATAGATGTTTCTTCTGGTAGAGAGGTTATCTTTTGTAAAGAATCAAACATTTCTTTGAAAGTTCCTTCGAATATTCTACCACATCCTAACGAGAATAAAGTATCACCAACGAAAAAGAGGCGATCTTTTAAAAAATAATAACAGATATGTCCGATGGTATGTCCTGGAGTGGAGAATATTTCCACAGGATGTTTCCCGAAATTTAGAATTTCTTTATCAGAAAGGGCATAATCAATGCCTGGGATTTTATGGAATTCTTTTAAGGGACCGAATATTGTGCAATTAAACAGTTTTTTGAGTTCCAAATTGGCTTGTATATGGTCTTTGTGATGGTGTGTATTGAAGATATGTGTAAGAATCCATCCTTTTTTTTCTAGAATATTCAAAATTATTTTAGTATTAGGAGCGTCAATAGTAGCTGTTAGCTGGCTTTCACTGTCATGAATGAGAGTACAAAAATTATCGTCACAGCAAAGAGAAGTTACTATATGAAGTGGTTTCATAGCTTTTAATTCCTATGAGGGAAGTTTTACGAAAAGGTTTACATTCATTTAGGAAAGATTAATTATAACTTTTAGATATGAATTGATTATAGCAGAGTTTTTATAGATGCGGGTTGATATTATTGAGCTTCAGCAGTTTTATGATTCGTGTCTTGGCAATTATGCCAAGGATGCTATTTCTGAAGTACTGACAACAGTATGGGACGACGTGACCGGAGATCGTCTTTTGGGATTGGGTTATGCGATTCCTTTTTTGGAATGTTTTAGTGGAAAAGTAGAACGCAATTTGGCATTTATGCCTGCTGGACAGGGCGCGATAAGTTGGACATATCAAGATCTTTCTGCAACGGCATTAGTGTCTGAAGAGGAATTGCCGTTATCTGATGCTTCAATTAATCGTGTTTTAGTTGTTCATTCCTTGGAATTTGCTGAGGATCCTTGCTTGATGTTGAATGAGATATGGAGAGTATTATCCGCTAATGGTCGTGTTATTATTGTGATTCCTAACCGATGCGGTATGTGGGCACGAATGGAATATACGCCTTTTGGTTGTGGTCAGCCTTATTCGTGTCACCAGATGATTTCTTTGTTGAAGGAGGCAAATTTTACGGTTTCTGGTATATCAAGAGCGCTTTTTTTCCCTCCAACGAACAAGGTCTTTATTCTGAGACTGTGGTCTTTATTTGAAAAGATTGGTCGTACATTTTGGCCAGGATTTTCTGGTGTTTATTTGATTGAAGCGAGAAAAATTTTATATCAAGGATTGCCGGTAGTAGAATCTAGGACAAAACGTATACTTCCGCCAGTTTTGGTTCCAACTGTATCGACTCGTGATAATAAATCATCTTCCATCATTTAAACGCGTCAAATATTTCTTTTTTCTCAAAAATAAATTATTATAAGGAGATTGATTGTGTGGGTTTCTACATTGAGATTTTGGTTTATGTTGACGTTTTCATAGGTTGGATAGATCTCGTTATTTGAATGTTGTATGGTTTTGATGAGTTATCTCGCCAATCAATCTTTTGAGATTTTAGTCTACAAATGATCAGTATAATTTTTAATATCACTCTACATATGGTGAAAAAAGATTTTAAGGATAGGGACAGGCGGCTACAATCCTCTCAGATGTTCTGATGGAGTTTGGGTTATTGATCAAAGTTTTTTCCTCCATCAATTTAAAGTCCTTTTGAAAAAAAAACATCGCTTGGATTATGGTTCGTCGGATATTTCGTAAGAAGTGAATGGATATCTATTATATCGTTACGAGATATTTGGTTTTTCCAAGCTAAGACTTATAGGATATATCTAGTATGGCAGATTTTATATTGTTGCAAAGGTAGAGATGTCCTTTTTTTTGAGCATCTGAGAATAATTGCAGGTTGTTTTATATCCGAGCGTTGTCAACTATAGTATGATCCAGCAATAACTGCCTTTTCCTTTTTTGTGCTTTACTTCGGATCCATGCGGTATCGTCGCCTTGTGCATTTTCCAGAACTATGCCTCTTTAATTTATCCAGCACTTGCTATGGTGCAATAAGTTGTCTTCTCTTACTACGAAGCCTCCTAAAACACCTCTATCTATACATCTAATTTTTTTAATACTCTGATGTGGTATAGTTTTTTGCCGTTTTATTCATAAACATCAGCAAAATATTTAATCAATTTTTCTTTAATAGGAAGAAAAATAAACCTCTTTTTAATAAACAATACTATGCCAAACAATAAGATAACGAAAACAGCAATCCAAAATGCTATCGTCATTAATATGTGACGATGGATGTGGTTTCGAAAAGGTTCCTTTATTGTTGTTAATTGCAAGTTTAAGCTTCTAAGAGTGTTTTTCTGGTCTCAATAAAGGTTTTTAAGAAGAAGAATCTGTAAAGGTCAGTGAAAGCCATTGTACCTCTGGCATACCAATTTTTCTTCCTCAACTCGTCTCTCAACGGAGATATGAGCATAAAGATCTTCCGTAACGAAAGGTGCAATCGAGTTCAATACTTTACAAATATTGTGAGAAACATATGAAAAACAGGAGAAAGTTTCTATACGCAAATCATAGTCTCCATCATTTAAAATGGGTTCCACATATCAATCACATAACTAAGGTTTTTTTCAGATTAAGGTGTGTGATTTTCTAGTAATTTTTCGTAAGTTGTCTTTGCCGAAATTGGAAGAGGCAAATGAGGATTCTCCTGAATAGTTTCCAGTAAAAGTTTTTTACTTTCGTATTCCATGTTGTCCTGAAGTTTTGCAAAAAAATCTTCTTTTGGCATACCAGGAGGAATCGGCGGCAAAATACGCACTTTAAAATTCCCTGGATAACGCATAAATCCTTTATGTGGCCAAAATAATCCAGCGTGTACAACAATTGGTATGACTGGAACGGAAAGAGAATTATATATGTGTGCAATGCCTTTTTTATAGATAGTTTTTGCGCCTGGAGGGCGACGTGTTCCTTCTGGATATATTACTAATTGTCGATTTTGTTCAACGGTTTTCTGAGAACGCTTTATGATATTCCTCATGTCGATCCGCTTGGAATTGCGATCAACTCCAATCATACCTAGTCGGAAGCAATACCATCCAAATAAAGGTATGTAAAATATACTACGCTTTACTATGAAGATGGGATCATTGAGGCATGTCAAAAAGAAAATAGTATCCCAAGAAGATTGATGTTTAATCGCTATGATACATCCTTTTGGGGGGATGTGTTCTAATCCTTCAACCTTCAAACATGTTTTTGTGACATATTTCAACAGTAATTGTTGAATATTAACCCATATCCTAGCAAAGCGCATAAACTGCTTCTTCGTAGAGAGCAGCCACAATGGAATAGAGATGATAGCTGCCAGAAGAATGTTGATACAGAAGAGTATATTGAAAATTATAGATCGAATGAGAATCATGGCATAACCTATGTTAGGATTATCCTATAATCTTATACTGCAACAAAGGCTGTAAAGATATTCGTGTGAATGATAATATCACTTTTAAGTATTCTATAAAGAGAACTTTTAACATTTGCAGTTTAGAGATAAAAACATTTCTTTGTGCAATGTTACTGACAACTGGATATGGAATGAACCTCGTAAACTTATCTATTTGTTTAAGTTCTAAGATGCTTCTAAGCATATGATAGTCACTAGTGACAATAAGAACCTTCTTGTATCTGTTCTTTCTAGCCCATTCAGATGACTCTCTAGCATTTTCAGTAGTATTGCGCGCCTCGTATCCTATATCGACATAGCACATTATTAAATTCTTTTTTTGAGGATTTTTTTGGAGAAATTTATTTTTACTAATAGAACGATGAACTCCTGACACGAGCAATCTTTCTCCTATTTTATTTTCAAGCAATTCAAATGCTTTTTCTATCCGGTTAGTTTCTCCTGTCAAGACAATAATAGCATTTACAGAGGGATTTTTAGGTATTTTTAGAGAATAAACAGATAGCACAAACGATAAAAATCCCCCTACTAGAAAAATGATAAATATAGTCAGGCTGTACCACAGATAACGCAAAATCGGATCCTAAAATATTATGAGATAAAAAATATTTTTATAATATCTCATATTGCATTTAATATAACCGCATTAAAGACATAAAAAATACAATGAATAGAGATAAAATCTTTGGATATGTGAATTAATATATGGTTTTTCAGGATATTTTGCAATTTCTAATGTAGGATCACTTTTCTAGAACTTATCTCTTGCAGGATGAAGTATCTTGTTAATTTGTGCTTTTAGTGTTTATTTTCTAGTTTTTTTATATATCCTTGGAAATATTTGGTATTCGAATTATCGAAAATAGTGATTTATAATCAAAGCTTTAGATGATTTTTTGATGTCTATGATGAATTTTCTCAAAGAGACGGCTTATTCTCCTCATTTCAGTAAGGCTCTTGCAAAGCATACATTATTTTCATCATTGTGATGAAAAGAGGCGTTAAAAGGTTAGGAGGGGTATAACTCAAAATCTATGGTAAAACCGACGGAACTCTGATGCAGAGATAGTTGGATATTAAGGTATTGATTATGCTTTTATTGTATCTTTATAGAGTAGCAAGGTTATAAAATTATTATAAATGAAATTTCTCTTTATTAAGAATTGAGGCTGATTGATTTTGATCATTCTACTGTAGACTCATTTCCCCATCGATTTTATTGAATTCCTAGAATCGTGTGAAATTTTCAAATAATATTTCCTAAAACAAATGCATTAGGATGAAAGTGATCTGTAAAAAATAAAATTTATAGTTTTAAGATTCAGAAAGTATCTCGTAAAAGATTGTAAATGGCACATCTTTGATAAATTGGATTTCAAAACAGATTCCCATGCTTACCTTGTGTTTTTGGATAGAAAATGTATTTTTAAAAGAGATAAAATATGTATTTTCCCGAAAGGATTTAAAGCCTGAAGGTATAAAAAGGCGATGTGACAAAGATCCAAAAATGGAAATCCCAAAAGATTAGATCACTATAAGAAATAAAATTTGTAAATTTTCATTAAAGATTCACAGAAAATCCGTCTTTTTTTCAGAGTGTGATGCCATCTCTATTTCTAGCTTACCGTAGCGCCTATGCCAAAAATAATATGAAATAGGCAAGAAGATTACATAGAGTAGTACACTGATAATGAGAAATTCCCAGAAGAAATGGATCATAAATGTTATATAAGTGACAGACCCAAGAATAGCTGGTAATGCGAAATCCCTGAGAAGATTTTTATGGATATTGATTCTTTTCCCAGACCAGACGGGCAATCGTGAGCACAATAAGAAACCAATGATCATGCTGTAGACTGCTGAGCTATAGCTATACATTGTGCCGATTGGAAATCCTAAAAAGCTTATATATACTGGTAAAAGTAGCAATATTGCCCCAAATGGCGCAGGTATGCCCATAAAATACTCATTTTGCCAAGTTTCTTTTTGATCACATTCGTTCATCACATTAAAGCGTGCTAGGCGAAGACTGGTCGCAACAGTATATACAAGAGCGGCACTCCACCCAAAGGTATGAGCTTTTTGCAATACTGCAATATAAGCTACTAAAGAAGGAGCAACACCAAAATTAACGATATCTGCGAGCGAATCCATCTGTCCGCCAAATTTTGAAGTTGCTTTCATAAGACGTGCGATTCGACCGTCGATACCATCAAGGAAAGCTGCTACGAGAACCATATATACTGCTTTTTCGAATTGTCCTTCTAAGGACAGCCTAATCCCGCTAAATCCTGCGCATATCGCAAGAATCGTTATTACATTAGGAAAAATAAATCTGAATGGTCGAACTTCGCGTGCTTGAGGTTTGCCCTCAAATCTTCGATTAGGAGGGAAAGTAGTAGGATCTTCAGGATTCTCGTTTTTCACCAATAATTTCCTCACTACATTATCGAATCACACACCATGCAACACTTTCCTATCAAGTGCGGCATACCAGCAGGGGACTTTTGGTCGAGTTAAATTCTGCGATAACGGTTTCTCCTGCTATGGTTTTTTGGTCAATTGCAGTGCGTATATTGGCATGCTTTGGTAAGAAGATGTCTACCCGTGAACCAAAGCGGATTAGTCCGAATCGCATTCCCGTTTCAACCTCCATAGATGGTTTAATCCAGCAAACTATTCTGCGTGCGACGGCTCCTGCAATTTGTACTATGCCAACTTTTCCGTGAATCGTCTCAATCACCAAACTATGACGCTCATTGTGTTCACTGGCCTTGTCAAGATCAGCACTCATGAACTTCCCATTACGATGGACGCTTTTTATAACTTCACCGCTGATAGGTATACGATTTACATGGCAATCAAAAATATTCATGAATATAGAAATACGAATCATTGATTCGTCGTCAAGTTCCAATTCTGGGGGGGGAGAGATACTGCATATTGAGGATACGCATCCATCAGCAGGGCTTATAAACAAATCTGGATCTATAGGGGTTACTCGTTCTGGATCTCGAAAAAAATACGCACACCATAAGGTTAAGATGAGTCCTATCCAAAATATACAATGAATATATATACCGATAAGTATTGAGAGTGCAAAAGTAGATATTACAAATGGCCAGCCATGAAAATGGATGGGCACTAGAGTTTTACGTATCGTTCTTATGAGATTCATGAACAGAAATTCTCCTAAAGTTATACAAAAACGCTTACGCTTTTAGCTAGATAACGTTTTGGCACCATGCCAATCTAGCAATCTACAACAGTAATGTAAATCTTCAAGTTTACGATATGGTCATTAACCAGATCAAAACAGGGTAGTTGTCAGATTCTCCTATGCTATAAAATATTTCTTTAAATTTTATTTATTTGAATTCTTTTGTTGTTTCATCCACATGGAGGCATAAATGCCATTGCGTGATATGAGATCTGCATGGGATCCATACTCTATAATTTTTCCTTCGTGCAAGACAATGATCTGATCAGCATTGATAATCGTAGATAATCTATGAGCAATGATTAAAGTAGTGCGATTTTTTGATAAGGAATCCAACGCTATTTGGATTTGTTGTTCCGTAATTGTATCAAGAGATGAGGTTGCTTCATCAAAGATCAAGATGGGAGGATTTTTAAGAATGGTACGGGCTATGGCAATACGCTGTTTTTCTCCTCCTGATAATTTTAGTCCACGTTCTCCCACTATAGTTTCATAGCCGTTTGGTAAATTCGCAATGAGCGATTTGAGTTGAGAAACTTCAACAGCGGCATCTAACTCTGCATTGGATGCATCAGGGCGTCCATAGAGAATATTATAACCTATTGTATTATTAAATAGAATTCCATCTTGTGGAACTATACCAATGGCTTCTCGCAAGGATTCTTGGGTAACTGTTCGTATATCTTGTCCATCAATATGAATAGAACCGTTTTGTATATCATATAATCGATAAATAATTCTGGAAATAGTCGATTTTCCAGATCCAGTTTTTCCAACAAGTGCCACTGTTTTTCCAGCTGGTATTTCAAACGAAATCCCTTTGAGAATCGGACGATCAGGATTATAATGAAAGAAAACATTGTCGAAGGTTACAGAACTTCGGTTTATTTTTAAGGCTGGAGCGCTCGGTTTATCCTCTATTTCTATTTTTTCATCGAGAAGATACAATAAAGTTTCAATTTCGACGAAACTTTGACGGGCGTCCCGGTAAATTGTTCCAATGATATCTAGTGGTCTAGAAAGTTGTGAAAGCAGCGCATTCATGAAGACATAGTCGCCAATGGTTTGTTGTCCAATGTAGATGGCGCGAGCTGACATGATCATGAGTATTACCATTCCTGCACTGAAAATTATTCCCTGACCGAGGTTTAGCCATCCCAGAGACGTTAAAACAGGTATTGCTGCTCGTTCATATTGTGTTATGGATTGCTCAAAATTTTTGATTTCAAATTTTTCAGAATTAAAATACTTGACTGTTTCAAAATTAACTAAAGCGTCTAAAACCTTAGCGTTACATTCGTGACTAAGATCGTTCATTTTCCGAAAAATACCTATACGCCAATTACTTGCCTGTATCGTAAACCAAGAATAGAGAATAATTGTAAGTGCGACTACTACGACATAAGTATAGCCATAAAAAATCCATAAGAAAATCATGGCGGTCAAAAATTCAAAAATTGTTGGTATCAAATAAACAACTATAATACGAACGATTGCTTCTATACTTCTAATTCCACTTCCTATAGCAGAAGATAGTCTTCCAACTTTGTATTCAAGATGAAAGCGTTGTGATAAGTTGTATATATGTGAGAAAACTTGATAATGCAGGGTGCGTACCGCGTATTGCCCAACTTTAGCAAAGAGGAAATCACGGAGTTGAACCAACACTAAGTTCATGATACGCATCATGCCATAAGCAATGATCAGAACTGTGCCCCATTTGAGATAGGTTTCTTCCTCGGCAAGAAATGATTTGTTGGACAGATAATCCGTTGCCCCTTTATACAGAAAAGGGATTCCAAGTAACAATAACTTGGATGTGACAAGAAAGAACATCGCGCCTAAAATCCGTATTTTTAGATCTTTGCGATCCCTCGGCCATAAGTATGGAAAAAGCTTTTTGAGGATACTAGAAGTGGTGCGAAACATTAATGACATTTTCAGGAAGATTGCAGATCTATAATCAACTTACACTGTATAAGCATACAATTTTTAATATAGTTTTAAAAGACAAAACACGTAGCAATAAATATTATTCAGGAATAAAATTTTCTTATAAAAAAGCTATAATCAGAACAATCGGATTGATTGCTTTGCAAAAAAAAACTGATCATAAATCCCATGACTGTTGATTATAATAGAAATATCTCTTTTCTTAACCTTTGGAAACAAGGGAAAAAGCGATAAAAAAAAGTATAATCATTTAAAATCAATGCCATGGGATCTATAGTACCAGCCAATGAAAAGACGATCTTTGAAAACAGACGAATCTAAGATCTTGTTATCTTAGCAGAGGAAATTATCTTATTCTTTGTTGCAAGCATCCAAGTATGCTGGGATTGCATAGATAACTGAGGCACACATTACGATACTAAAAGCAACTATCTCTATTGGGCTTACACTCTGCTTCAGTAAGAAAATAGTGTTTATAAGCATGATAGTCGGCGCAATGTATTCCATGATCCCTATATAAGATAACCTCGTTATTTTAAGAGCATACGAAAACGTGCAGAACAAAATTCCATTAATTAAACCGTATCCAATTAATAGCATCGCATAATGAGTGTCTTTCACAAAGTAACTGCTTTCCCCTACAATCTTTGTGAAGCCGAATGCGATAACAGTAGCCGGAATTGAGAGAGCGATCATTTCTAGGAGAAAGCCGCTATTAGGATCAGCAGGAATCGTCTTCCGAAAGAAAGCATAGATGCTCCATGTCCCAGCGATTGCTAAGGATAGCCATGGTAGGCCACCAACACCTGTGGACATTATACCGATAGCAACAACTATTAAACCGATAGGAATAATTTGCGAGCGTTTTAAAGGTTCTTTAAGAAGAATAGTACCTAGAGAGATGGATAGGAGGGGACTGATAAAGAAAGCGAGCGATGCCTTCAACAAATTTCCTGACACCACAGAGTATATATAAAGACCCCAGTGAGCAGCTAGAATCATTGCATTTATCATAATCTTTAATAATACTTGGGGATTTTTGCAGATAGACTTTACTGCATGTAGTCCCTCAAAAAACGCAACGGCTAATGCAATGGCTGGCAAGGACCATAGAACACGATGGGCAATGATCTCAATGACGTTTATCTCGCTCATGAATCTCATATATAGAGGAACAAATCCCCAGCAAATGTAGGTCAGGAACGATATAATAACGCCATGACTGCCGCCAATAGCTTTGGATTGTTTTGAGATTCCGGAATTCAGAGAGTTTTGCTTAATCATGATAGAATCCTATAAGAACGTATTAAAGAAATTAACCAAAATAGAATATTATAAGAAGACTATATACTTTTAATTAGTAAATTCAATCCAATATAACGCTTGATAGGCTCATTATCAGTCTTCCAAGATGCTTAATTTTTCATCTGTTTTTATTTTGAGAATTGCGCAGATTTTAGTACAATAAGAAAAAGATATCCTTTTCCTATAAATTAGCTCTTCTTTAAGGAGGTGTCTTCATCGCTTTCTTTTTTGCGGGCATCCAAATACGCTGGGATTGCATAGATAACTGAAGCACATATTACAAGGATAAAGACGATCGTCTCTTCTGGGCTTACGCTCTGCTTCAGTAAGAAGGCAGTGTTTATAAACATAATAGTCGGAGAAATATATCCCATAATCCCTATGTAAGATAATCTCGTTATTTTAATGGCATACGAAAATATGCAGAAACCAAGCCCGCTGCTTAAACCGTATCCAAGTAATAGCATTGTATGAGAAATGCTGGTTAAAAAGTAAATCTTTTCTCCCGTAACCTTTTCAAGCCCGAATGTAATAAAAATAGCTGGAATTGTGAGGACTATCATTTCTAGGAGAAAGCCACTATTAGGACCGGCAGGGATTGTCTTGCGACAGAAAGAATATACGACCCATGTTCCGGCTATCCCCAAGGATAGCCATGGTAAATTTCCAATTCTTATGAACATTATAGCTATAGCAATAGCTATTAAACCGATAGGGAGAATTTGCGATGGACTTAAAGGATCTTTGAGAAGAATAGCGCCTATTAATATGGATATAAGGGGACACATAAACATCCCGAACGATGCTTCTAATGATTTTCCTGAAATTGAGGCGTATATAAATAAAAACCAGTGGATAGATAGAATACCTGCATTTATTATCAGTCTTAATAATACTTGGGGTTTTGTAAGTGCAGACCTCACCACATGTAGTCCCTCAAAAAGAGAAACGGACAACATCATTATTGGCAGTGTCCATAGGACACGTTGGGCAATGATCTCGATAGCGTTTACATCTTTTATGAGCCTCAAATATAGAGGAGAAAATCCCCACCAAATTTGAGATAAGAAAGACAAAAAAAAACCATGATTGCCAGAAAAAAATGTGGATTGTTTTGAGATGTTGGAATTTAAAGAGTTTTTCTTATCCATAATAACCCCTATAAGAACGCGTCAGAAAAATGAGCTAAAATAGAATATTATAGCAATTATATATACTATAGTTAGATAAAGCAAACCGGAACAACTATTAGTGATTGTTTTATAGTGATTCAAAGACGCTCAATTTTTTCATCTGTTTTTATTTTGAGAATTGCGCAGATTTTAGTATAATAAGAAAAAGATATCCTTTTCCTATAAATTAGCTCTTCTTTAAGGAGTTATCTTCATCTCTTTCTTTTTTGCGGGCATCCAAATACGCTGGGATTGCGTAGATAGCTGAGGCGCATATTACAAGGCTAAAGGCGATTATTTCTTCTAGGCTTACGCTCTTTTTAAGCAAGAAGACTGTGTCCATAAAAATGATAGTCGGTGTAATGTATCCCATGATCCCGATATAAGATAATTTTGTTATTTTAATGGCATACGAAAATATGCAGGCAAAAAAACCACTGATTGCACTGTATCCAATCAATAATATCGTATAAGAAGAGTTGTTCAAAAATCCACTTTTTCCCCCCGTAATCTTTGTGAAGCCGAATGCGATAACAGCAGCTGGAATTGAGAGAACAATCATTTCTATGAGCAAGCCACTATTAGGATCGGCAGGGATTGTCTTCCGATAGAAAAAATATATGCTTCGTACTCCGGCAATTGCCAAGGATAGCCATGGTAGGCCACCAACACCTGTGGACATTATACCGATAGCAATAACTATTAAACAGATAGGAATAATTTGCGAGCGTTTTAAAGGTTCTTTAAGAAGAATAGTACCTAGAGAGATGGATAGAAGAGAGCTGATAAATAAACCGAGCGATACTTCCAGTGGCTGTGATATTGTAGTATATGTAAATAAAAACCAGTAGAGAGCTAGAAGGCCTGCATTTATCACAATTCTTAATAATACTATAGGATTTTTGATGATGGATTTTACCGCATGTAGTCCCTCAGAAAACATAACGGCTAATGCAATTGATGGCAAGGACCATAGGACACGATGGGCAATGATCTCAATAGCGTTTGTGTCGCTTATGAAGCGAAAATATAGAGGGGAAAATCCCCACCAAACATGAACTAGGAGTGACAAAAAAACTCCGTGACTTCCAGAAAAAGTTGTGGATTTTTTTAAAATCCTAGAGTTTAGAGAGTTCTGCTTAGCCAGGACAAACACCTATAAGAGCGCGTGAGAAAAATTAGCCAAAATAGCATATTGTGAATATTCTATTTGATATAGATAGGAAATACAATCTAATAATACAACTTATTAGTTGTTGATAATGCTTCAAAGGCGATCAATTTTTTCATCTGTTTTTATTTTGAGAATTGCGCAGATTTTATTACAATAAGAAAAAGGTATCTTTGAATTTTGTAAGAATTCTTTTTTTCCTCAATTATAAAAAAACACGCATCCAAAAAGCGAGTAAATCACCTAGAATATTTAGAATCGTCTCTATAAGTAAGAAATATTTTTATATCTATGGATGAGAATCTATTTTTTTGCCTCCCAAGAGGTAAAGCGTTTTCCGCTATTAGGATCTTTGTGATCTTTTAGAAAAAAACCTTTGCTTTCCAGAGAATTTCTTATGTAATCCGCCGCCGGGAAATTCTTTTCTTCCAGAAGAAGGAGGCGTTGTTGTACTAATTTTTCAATGGATTCTGATATTTTTTGATTGAGATCATCTTGAGGAAGTTTGATTCCCAAAATATTTGCACTTGCGATAAATGTGGAAAGCAGTTCAGAATTTTTATTTGCGTCGTGAGCTAATCTATGGAGTGCTTGTGTTGCTTCTACGGTATTGAGATCGTTGAAGAGTGCAGAAAGAACTGAAAAATCAGGTTTATTCCCAGATTCAGCAGTTTGTGGCCATTTGGATAGTATTTTTTCGGCTTCTATTAAACGATGAACGGTGAAATTAATGGGTTCACGATAATGAGTCATCAGCATGGCTAAGCGTATTACTGGAGCGGGCCAAGAGCGTCCACCAAATTTTTTGGATTTGAGAAGGTCGTTAATAGTGATGAAATTCCCTTCGGATTTTGACATCTTTCGACCTTCCAGGTTTAGAAAGCCGTTGTGGATCCAGATATTGGACAGTGTTTCTGTGTGATAAGCGCAGCAAGATTGTGCAATTTCGTTTTCATGATGTGGAAAAATTAAATCAAGTCCCCCACCATGAATATCAAATGATTGACCCAGATAATGAGAACACATAGCAGAACATTCTATGTGCCAACCAGGACGACCTCTTCCCCAAGGAGATTCCCATCCTGGTTCTTTTTCCCCGGAAAGTTTCCAAAGAACAAAATCAGTGTGATTTTTCTTATGGGCATCCGCCGGTACGCGTGCTCCTATTTTTTGCTTTTTAATATCGCGTTTAGAGAGGCATCCGTAATTTTTTACAGAATTTGTATCAAATAAAATTTCTCCATTCGATTCATATGCATGTCCATTTGTAGTAAGCTTTTTTATTAAGTCCACCATTTGAGGAATATGTTTTGTAGCACGTGGCTGATGTGTGGGGACAAGACACCCAAGTATATCTGCATCTTTGAGAAATTGTTGTTCGGTTTTTTCTGTAACGATGCGCATCGCATCTTTAATTCGCATAGACGGATAATCTTGACGAGCACGTACAATGATTTTGTCATCTATGTCTGTAATATTACGGACATAAGTTACGCATTTTACACCATAAATATATCGGAGCAATCGATATAATACATCGAAAACAATAAGGGGTCTGGCATTGCCAATATGGGCAAAATCATAAACAGTCGGACCACAAACATACATCCTAACATTGGTGGGATCTATTGCTTGGAATTCAGTCGTTTTGCGTTCCAAAGTATTGTATATTTTCAGGGTGTTTTTCATATAAAGATCTTTTCACAAGGTGGATATCCATAACACTTATTGCCAATATTATATTCATGTTGCAACTTTGAATTGATACGACCTGAATATGTAGAGCAAGAGAATCTGATCGATTCTATAGAGAGTACAGAATCTCTGTATATCTACCCCTGCGATAAATACTACAGTATCGGTAAAAAATCAAAATTGTATTGTATAACTACTGTAAAATTTTTCTATAGGGAGGGGGGAGAGGTTCTTCTTGCACCTTGATTGAAAACACTCTTCTTATCACGTCTCTAATATCATAGATAAGGATCGTTGACCCAAATCAACGCAAGACATTGCTCTTAAAACGGCAGGATCACATTAATCATATAACTTGATAAGATATTTCTCAATTCTAGCAAGAATGATTCATTTAACTTATGCCATCTACTTTCTCAAATGAGAATTCTGAACGAGACAAAAGGGATGTAGAAGACTTCTATCCCTCAATATCCTCGTCGGAAAATAGGATTTAAACTATATCGCCGTCTTTGACATAATGAGGATTATAAACCGTTATTTACAAATCCTAAAGGGGGAATAAGGTTTCCTTCGTCGGCATAAACGATTGTTTTGCGTGAATCAATTCATGAATAAAAAGGATTCGTTAAAAGAGTAAGACAGAAAGATTTTTCCTCTATATGGAAGGAGATCTTCCTGCTACAAGAGAAAAAGAGATGAGTCGACGGGAGAACATTTAAACAGACAATCTTTTTCTAAATACCCTATGATATCCCCATACTGCGCGAGGGACGAGGAGGGGGGCATTATCGTAGATTTATTCACCTTTAATGGATTATTGCCGTATTCTTCTTACGTAATTTTTAACAACGGCATCAATTAATCTTATACTTGCCCGTTTGTTTAAGATCAGTAAGAAATATAAATATTTATGGCTTCTGCGTCTTTCTTGTGCCATATCGCGTTTTGCATAGCTCTCCGCGCGATATATTTCGATATACTTCTATCCGGTTTTTATGATGTCTTTAAATATATACCCTTGTATGGCTTTTTGTTGAACATAAACGTCCACGGGGGGGCTGCGGGATAATGCTCTTGTTAAAGCGGATGTCTTTTCATGGAAAACCAGATAGATCAAAATCCGTACCAACAATAAAATCGTTTTTATTCAGGAGAAATATATTCCACGAAACGTCCTTTTTGAGCAGAAAACAATTTTCCTGTTTCAATTGTCTGTGATGAGGATAAGCGGGCAATCATTTGTGCAATCTTTTCTGGATGAGGCACAGTTTTAGGATCTTCTTCTGGTTTGGCTTGTGCACGCATAGCAGTGCGCGTAGGTCCTGGATCTATGCTGATAATGCGCAAAGCAGTATTTGCTGTTTCATTCGCCCAAGTGCGCACCAGTGTTTCAACGGCTGCTTTAGAAGCAGAATAAGCTCCCCAAAATGGACGGCACTTATGTGCAGCACCAGATGAAACCATTATGGCTCGGCCAAAATCAGATTTTGTAAGCAAGGGGCTAAAAGAGCGAATAAGATGCCAATTGGCCACGACATTAACTGATAAGACATTTTTAAAAGATGTTTCCTGAATTTTTTCAAGAGGACAAATGGGGCCAAGAATACCAGCATTAGCGATAAGAATGTCTAGTTTTCCCCAGCGTCGTGCAATATATAGCTTTCCTAAATCAATAGCCTGTATATCCTGTAGATCAAATGCGATGATATCTATTTTCTTTTTGAGATTTTGCAAGGTATTGCGGAGTTCTTCTAATTTGCTAATAGTACGAGCACAAGCGATGACATGTGCTCCAGCTTTTGATAATTCTAGGGCGGTATAATAGCCAATACCGCGAGATGCACCTGTGACAAGTGCTAGCCGATTTTTTAAATTCATATTATAGCAGATCTCGTCAGATTTTAAATTGCTCATGAACTGGCCATCATCGATAATTCTTGAGAATCATATTGATTCTTCTGATCTAAGAGAGGGGTTGGATAATCTCCTGTAAAACAGTGATCAGCAAATGCGGGGTTATTTGGGTCACGTGGTAAGCCACAAATAGCTTTATATAAACCGTCAATTGATAAAAATTCCAAAGAATCAACACCAATGAAATCACACATTTCTTGTAGAGAACTACATTTATTTGCAAAAAGTGAATCGGATTCTGGAAGATCTATGCCGTAGAAATCAGGATGCTGTACCATCGGACTTGCTACTCGAAGGTGTACTTCTTTTGCGCCGGAATTTCGTATCAATTGGACGATTTTTACCGATGTAGTTCCGCGGACAACTGAATCATCAATTAGTACCACGCGCTTACCTTCAAGTATTGTACGATTTGCAGAATGTTTCAGTTTAACTCCAAAAGCTCGGATTTGATGAGATGGTTCAATAAAAGTGCGTCCTACATAGTGATTTCGAATGATACCCAATTCAAAAGGAATGCCAGTCTCTTTTGCGTATCCTATAGCAGCAGGTGTTCCGCCATCTGGAATCGGAATGACCATATCTGCTGCAACAGGTGATTCTTTTGCTAGGTTAATCCCCATGTTTCGGCGAGTAACATAAATGCTTCGTCCACTTATCACCGAATCGGGTCGAGCAAAGTAAACATACTCAAATATACACATGCGCTCGGGTTGAGAATGAGAATTTTTATAAGAGTTAATTGTGATAGAGCCATTTTCTTGGATTTCACAAACAACTGTTTCTCCGTTTTCTATATCTCGGATGTATCGAGCTCCGGTGATATCCAAAGCACATGTTTCGGAACAAAAAATAGGTTTTCCATGAAGCTCTCCCATTACTAGAGGGCGAATGCCTACGGGATCACGTGTTGCGATTAATTTCGTTCTTGTTAGAGCTAACATTGCATATGCACCTTGTAGGTGTCCTAAGGCATCAATGAAACGATCCGAAGAAGAATCCTTTTTAGAACGTGCAATAAGATGCAATACAGCTTCTGTATCAGAAGTGGATTGAAAAATAGCTCCTTCGGAAATCAATTGTTTACGTAAAGCTAAACCATTAGTGTAATTGCCATTATGCGCTATAGCGATGCCTCCTTCTGCAAGGTCAGCAAATAATGGCTGTACATTTCTTAAAACCTTATCTCCAGTAGTAGAGTATCGGACATGTCCAACGGCCATGTTTCCTGGTAAAAGAGATAATATTTCTGGATTCGTATAGTGATCTCCAACTAATCCCATATGTCGTTCAGAGTAAAATTTTTTCCCATCAAAAGATGTTATTCCTGCTGATTCTTGTCCGCGGTGCTGAAGAGCGTGTAATCCGACGGCAGTCAAAGTTGCTGCATCTGGATGTCCAAGAATTCCAAAAAGTCCACATTTTTCGTTAAGTTGATTACAACTTTTTTTATCAAAATTGACGGTTTTAAAAGGATATTTCATTTTTTTATACCTTTTAGGGGAATCATTATTTATGCAAAGAGCTATCGGGTAAATCCTATTGTAGAGTTGCATAAGCCGAATATAAGCTTTTTGAGTTATGAAGCTTTTCGTATGTATATACTGCTATGCATGGTAATAACATCTTTATTTGCGGTAAAAGGAAAGAACCGTTTAAGATTTCTAGGGTAAAATTATTGTTAAAATGACTTGTGATCTTTGATTATGTCCAGATTCTTGGCAAGTTGGGTAGATTCAGTAGTTAATGACAACTTATTGACCATAATATCGAGAAAATATTTTGATTTGGAAAAATTAATCCAATCAGGTTCTTTGTTTTTGCTGACCATTAAATTCCAGAAAGAAGTGGCTACTATAAGCACTAATAATCCACGTATTCCTCCAAATAAAAATCCTAAGGATCGATCAAAAGGTTTGGAATGAATTTTATTAATAGGACCTGTAATTATTGCCATAAGGGCAGAAACCAAAATCAGTATAACCAAGAATAATGGCACTACCGTCACTAACATTGCTATTTGCTTGCTTAGGATATAGTGGGATATTATTCCTAATAATAGTGGATATAAATAGTTAGTTGTTGCGAATGCAATAGTCCAATTAGCTATAGAAATTATTTCATGAAACATGCCACGTACCATTGCTAGCATAGCTGAAAATAATATTACGCCAAGGCAGAGAATGTCAAAATATGTAATTCCCATGATATATTTAATTCCTTTGTTTGTTCTTAAGAAACGTCTTTCTTTGTATTTGGAAGATCGGTAATTTGTTTTACGAGATTATTAAGGTTATTGACGAATTTACCATTAATCGCTCCTATTTTACATTCTCCAGAAGGTTGTTCTGGTATAATTCCTAATAAAAAACCAAGTTTTTCTGCTTCTTTTAATCGTTGTTGAGTATATCCAACGGGTCTTATCGCTCCTGATAGGCTGACTTCTCCAAAATATACACAATCACTAGGTAAAGGGATAGAAAGAATAGAAGAAATAAGTGCAGCTGCAACAGCAAGATCGGCAGCTGGTTCAGATATACGATAACCACCTGCTACGTTTAGATGAACGTCATGATTTCCAAATTTTATGCCGCAACGTGCTTCTAGTACGGCTAAAATCATCGCTAATCGAGCAGAATCCCAGCCGACAATAGTGCGTCTAGGCATTCCAAGAGAGGTTTGTATAACCAAAGACTGTACTTCCACTAAAATACAACGTGTTCCTTCGATGCCCGCGAAGACAGCTGCTCCTGGTGATGTAGAGTTTCGCTCGGAAAGGAATATCCTTGAGGGATCTGCAACTTCCTGTAAGCCTTTGTCGGACATTTCAAAAACGCCTATTTCATCTGTCGCACCAAAACGATTCTTCACGCTACGCAATATACGATAATCATACTGTGTATTGCGTGCACTCCCTTCAAAATATAAAACGGCATCCACCATATGCTCAATGACCCGCGGTCCGGCAATTTGTCCCTCTTTTGTAACATGACCAACCAATACCACAGAAACATTGTTTTTTTTCGCATATTGGATAATTGCTTGCACGCTCGTACGCACCTGTATCACTGTACCTGGGGAAGATTCTGCTGTTTGACTCCATAATGTTTGTATAGAATCTATAATCACGACATCCGGTTTTTTACCTTTCGAAAGAGTTGTTAGTATATCTTCAACATTGGTTTCAATAGCGACTTCTACCGCACTATCAATGGTTTTTAGTCGTTGGGCACGCAACCTTATTTGACCTATTGCTTCTTCACCAGAGACATAGATTATATGGTATTTTTTATACGCCAAGGATGCAGCTGCTTGCATTAATAATGTAGATTTTCCAATTCCTGGATCTCCTCCCACCAAAATAACTGAACCACGTACGAATCCTCCTCCCGTAACGCGGTCAAGTTCATTCATGGTGGTTTTAATACGAGATTCCTCCTCTTCGGGTTCATCTGTAAGCAAGACAAGGGGAACAGAGCGGCCTTTTCTAATGGTTTGGTTGAATTTTTGCCCCATTTCTCTCATCGAATTGTCTTCAACAAGAGTATTCCATTCATGGCATGATTCACATTTTCCTGCCCATCGTGAAGAGATTTCACCACAATTTTGACAAAAATATTGAGATCGGAATTTCGCCACGATAGGATGTCTCCTTGAAGTTTTTATGTCAGTAAGTCTGATAGAGATTTTATCTCACTATTTTTATACTATTTAAGAAATTCTTACACGTAATATCTTGCATAACGTATTCCAAGTTTGACAAGAAGTTCATAGTTTGTGGTTCCTGCTGCGAGGGCGATCTCATCCAATTTGATGTTAGGTCCAAAAATTTGGATGTAATCACCGACCTGTATTCCAGGGGCATCAGTGATATCAAACATTGTCATGTCCATTGTTATTTTTCCTAGGATAGGGACAAAATGACCTTTTACAAATCCTTTCCCACCTGAAAGTCGCGATGTGCCATTTTCTGAATCTATTCCGGAGAGGGAGAGGGGATAGCCATCGGAATAACCAATAGCAGCAACTGCTATCAGGCTATCGCGTTTCAGTGTTTTTTCTCCACCATAACTTACGACTTCTCCTGAAAGTGCTTGTCGTATGAGAATGATGCGTGCTTCTGCGGTAACAACAGTTCGCATAGGATGGAGTTTATTGATTGTGTTTGTTCCTCCATAAAGAGAAATTCCAGGACGGGTTAATTGGAAATGATAGTTTTTCCCTAGCAATATTCCTGCTGAAGCGGATAAACTTGCCTCTACTCCTTTATAGTTAGAAACAAAAGAGGAAAATGATTGTAGTTGTGAAAAATTCCTTGGAGAATCTGGATTATCTGCACAAATAAGATGGCTTAGTATCAAGGATAATTTAAAATTTTTTTTAAAAGATAATATTTTTGAAAAATTTAATGCTTTCGCTATATTGATTCCCAATCTATTAAAACCTGTATCAACTTGCAAGGCACAGGGACACGAGGAGCAGTTGGCAATAAATTGAGAGTAGAAATCCAATTGTTCTGAAGAAGCAATAACAGGGATCAAATTTTCTTTTAGTAAAATTTTTTCTTGTCCTGGCCATATACCATTGAGGACAAAAATTGTTGCTTCTGGTATGTGTGGACGTAACCGAGCTCCTTCTTCTACATAGGCAACAAAAAAGTCTTTAGCTCCAGCTTTATAGAGTGTTTGTGCTATTTTTTCAAAACCCAATCCATAAGCATTTCCTTTAACCACTGCTGCTGTTCGCGCAGAGCCAGAAAGTGTATTCATATCATGCCAATTATCCCGAAGAGCTGAGAGATCAATTTTTAGCCGCAGGGAATCATTGTGATGTTCTGGGAGATTCTTGCTATTGTGAGAGGGCATTTGAGCAATATACCTAACCTCAGTTTAAAACTTATCATATTGTTTATACGATGAATCCGCGAGTACAGAGAAGCGCGTAAATTCTGGCTGGAAAGCGAGGCTAACTGTTCCCGTTGGTCCGTGTCGTTGCTTGGCTACAATAATATTGGCAATACCTCTAACTCTTTCTAGATCTTCTTGCCATTTTGTATATGCAAGGACATCGTTCTTATCGGTAGGTTCTTTGTTTTTTACATAATATTCTTCACGAAACACAAAAAGGACCACATCTGCATCTTGTTCAATGGATCCAGACTCACGTAAATCCGAGAGTTGGGGGCGC
>NZ_JACETX010000076.1 GCF_014048425.1 Candidatus Liberibacter sp.
TCAAAATAAGCATGCTTCTTTGCCATAGAAACATCGCTTATGTGGCATATCAAGGGATTGATAGCGGGGCGTTTTTTGATTTCATAAAGGGAATGAATAGCCGAGGGATTTCTCGCATCAACTGCTAGCCCATAAACGGTTTCCGTGGGGATCGCAATGGGAAATCCTGCCTCTAGAAATTCACAAGCTTTTTGTAGGGCGTTGGGATCTTGGGTAGATATAATCTGAACCATATATATCTCGTATAGTTTTTGGGAGAATGTTTCTATCTTCTCATTTTATTCTTTGCATTTGGATATTACGTTGAATATTCTTGTAGGGAAAACTAAAAATTGCGTTTTTAATTTTTTTATTTCGATATGAATATTATTGTTTTTCTACTTGGGGGAGGGAAGACCGGATTTTATCTGATAAATATGCAGTTAAGTGTCCGCAATCCTATTGAAATTATTTTTCGGGAAAAATACTATCATAAAATTGTAGACGATTGAATGACGAAGATGACGCATAAAAGGTTATGGTCGTATCATGGCGTTGCGGATATCTTCTATCTTTTCATACATTGTACATCCCTTCAAGTGTCCGTTCAGCAGTCCGGAAGCCTGCATAAAGGAATCGATTATAGTGATTCCAATGAAGGTAAAGCCTTTCTTTTTTAAACTAGCAACCAGTTGCGTTGAAGATTTTATTATAGGATTTTCAGAGGGCGTAGATTGGTTTTTTGAATTTTTATCAAAATTATGAAGGGGTTCAAATTTCCAAAGATAGCAAGAAAATGAGCCAAATTCTTCCTTTATTTTTAATGCGCAACGAGCATTATTAATGATGGACGTAATTTTCTGACGATTGTGAATTACTTCAGGAGTATTTAAAATGCGTGTGACATCCTTTTCTGTAAAAGAAGCTATTTTTTCTATGTTGAATTCATAAAACGTTTCTCGCAATGCATTCCGTTTTCGTAAGATGATGAGCCAAGATAAGCCAGATTGAAAAATCTCAAGGCAAATGCTTTCAAAAAGTTTGTTATCGTCGATAACAGGGAGCCCCCATTCTTCGTCATGGTATAAGAGGTAATCTTCAATGTTCCTCTGCCAGGGACAACGAAATTTATTGTCTTTTCCTTTAAGAGGTTTCTGTAAAATAGTCATTTCTAGGATTCCCTTAGGGATTGTCTTTTAAATTCATGGCATCCATCATAGAGGATGCGCTTTATTAGCAAGAGTTTTCCTGTGAAGAGAATCATTTATTGTTTTTCACGTTCGTAAAAACGCCATTAGATCCTAGGATTTTTTGCCATTCATGATGCATGACATAAACATGTTTTTTGAAATATACAAGCGGATGGCATTTTAAGATCCAAAAGACGTATCGGCTTAGAAAAGGTGAGTGATATATCGAAAATACCAACGGATGGATTCATATAATTTTCTGTTTAGGATAAGGGTTATTGTCCTTTATCAGTATTTAAATGTTGTGCCACCGATAATATTTATTTGGGTTGTTATGTTCTATCTAGGGGGATAAAATAGCCTGCAAGCATAGTAGATGTTTTGCAGAATGGAGCTTTCTTATGGACTGTATTGCTGGCAATGAAATTGATGCTAAAAATCCAAGTATAAGTATAGCCAATAATCTCTTCGTCTTTCAATCATATAATAGTTTGGTAGACAAGATGTTGTTCAGAATTGTCTATTGCATGATATAAATATCCTTTCATGTGTAATCCATCTATCCCAAAGGATTGGACAGATGGACGAAGATGTTTTCTGCAATTCCTTCCTACATGCTTAGCACGACACATAGTATTTTCCGAAATTGTGAATATTCCTGTTCTTTATAAGATTAATTTCAGTTCCTATATGTTCAATATCTTGGTTGCAGATCAGAACGAGAACCAGTAACAGGTTCTTTTGACATATGCTGTGGGTTTTTATGCCTCTGCTGTGTGGGGGGGGTGTGCGTTTCAGGAACAATCCTTACTCTTTCGGCGGCAGAAGCGATATTCCATTTTTTATTTGATCTGGATAGGAATGTTATTCTTGGCGATTTTGAAAAAGAGCTTCTCTTCCCTATATGATTAAATTTTTGATTGTAGATACGTTTATGTTTCTTGGATTTATAAGCGAATTAACTCAGTATAGATAAGGAAAAGGGCAAGTCAAAGAAACCTTGTGGGCTTACCTTGGTATTCTTACGATCAGTTGTACAGATTTGTTTTAATTCTTGTTTTTTCGTGGATTTAACTAAACCCTTAAAAAGGATATTAAAATCAATGTCCTGTATTTAAATGGTGCACCCGATATGATCATCAAAGGCTCTGATATCAACGGCTCTCAATGGTCATTCCCTGTTCAATACCTGAACAGAGGCATTACAGGAAGCTCTTCAGTACCGTGTCCTATGACACCTGAGCAGATGAATGCAATTTGGAGAGTCATAGGAACGGCAATGTGGAGTTCTGGGGATTATGGTACACACACCACATTAGTTCAGGAAGTAATTGATGGTTAAGAAAGCAGAAAAAGAAGTCACCCGTAAAGAGTTTAATGCTGAAAAGAATCTCTTAGCCAAGCACATTGAAGACTCAAGGATTAGAGATGAAAAACAATCCTCAAGATTGGATAAGATAGATAAACACATTGAAGATTCAAGGATCAGAGCTGAGAATCAAAGAATCAGAGATGAGAGACAGCAAAAAGGCATTGATGAGCTATTAGACTTTGCTCAAGGTTTTAAGTGGTTGGTGTCTGCATTAAAAAACCTTTCAGT
>NZ_JACETX010000077.1 GCF_014048425.1 Candidatus Liberibacter sp.
TGGGGCTTAAAGGTTTTAATAGCTTGAAAATCGCTCTTGTGGCTTCCACGTCTCTGACGCAGTATTCTCCGAAAAGCTTCCACGCTCTAAGATGATGAGGTTTGCTAGAGTCAAATGCAGGAACATGAACATCTCCTTTGCTGAATCTGGCAATGAGGGCTTTTCCCTCTTCCATTTTTGACATATGAGATGGCATTTTTAAGGCTTCACAGGCGTTCTTTAAAGACGCTGGCAATCCGTTAGCCCTGCACAAGACAGAAGTACACAACCAACGGGTTGAAGGTACGTTAATTTCTAGGCATTCCTTCACAATGACCCGATCAAACGCCGTGTTGTGTGCGACGACAGTGACAGTTGAATCCTCTAAAGCTTGCCTTAAATCTTCAGGCATGTTCGGATCGACTGTGCAGTCCCACAGCTTCACAGCCTCTTCGTCTTGGGCATACGCTACCAGAAGCACTATAGCTTCCTGAGCATATGCCCAAGTTCCAACTTTCGACAGTTGCAGAGGGCTTCTCGTTTCGGTGTCCAAAAACAAGTGGGTCAGTCCCATGGCAAACCATCATCAACAAGAACTTTGTTGAAGTTCATGCTTTCATTGGGATCGTCGAGATTGCTGAACTCATTAACCGTAGCAACCGAGTTGCCACCCCATCTATTGTCGTCCCTGAAGAACTGAAGACCTCTGAGGGTGTTGCGTAATCCCTTTCCAGAGTTCTCATAAGCTCCAACAGAGAGGAGAGCCTTAACCCAACATCCCGCATAGAAGAGATCTTGGTTGTTTTCTCCGATAGGATGTCCTGAGCGATCCGCTAAGAGAGGTTGCTGTTTGTTCGTAGCTCTCAGATACCAATGACCCGTGTAGACACCTTCGTACGCTGAATTTTTCTGAGCTTTTAAATCACCACAGAAGAAGCCTCTTTTAGTTCCTAAATTCATGTCCAAGTTGTTATAAAGCTCTTCGAAGTTCGGCTTGTTATAGGAAGCCCATGTTTCCTTCACTGCTTGCTTGCGGGCACTTATGATACGCTGATACGTTGCGGTATCGGATTTAGGAATGAGAAGATCGCAACTGTACTCTTTTTCTTTGTTGGGATCATTGTTGAACGATTTAGGGTCAAAAAGCACAGGATAGGATAGTCTGGCAACGATGCCAAATTGGACATAAGACATTTTAAAGCTCCTTTTAGTTGATTAAGGGATGGATGAGAATTCATCAGGGGTTGCTATCTGGGATTGGGCTTGGTTTAATTCACGGCGTTCAAGAGTTGCTTTGCCATCAGGGCGAACGATCAGTTGTTTCACTGATTCCACATCTTCCTCTGAAACCTTTTGAGCCTTGGCTAAGCGATCAATTTCAGTAGGAGTTAAAAGCACCTTTTTTGTTGCTTTCTCACCGAATATGCGTGTCAAAACTTGTTCCGCTTCTTTTGCGTCTTTGTATGTTCTGTTTCCTTTTCTTCCTTCCTTTAATTCGTAATTCGGTATTTCTTCTCCACTGCTCAGCACCTTGAAAGCTTCGTCCTTGACGCTTTTGACCCACAATTCGACGAGTGGAATCAGGTCTAAAGACTTAGACAAACGGTCGTTTCCTAAGGGTTTGCCTGAAACGGCAGTGAAAACTGTTGATGCCAGTGCAGGACAACGTGCCTTTGCACGACAAAAGCGACATGCCTTTTCATCAGGATCAAAGTCATCAAACTTTAAAGCTTTCTTCCTCTTGGTCGTTGCTAAAGCCTTTTCCCCTTTTGTGTAGAAGGGCGCGCTCATGATGAAGAGTTCGTTAGTCGTTAGATTCCACTCTTGGATGACATTGCCAAATCGCATGCGAGGTTGGATGATGGTTAGGGTGAGTGTCTGTGGTCTGCCGTACTTTGATGCGAATTTGTCCAACGCTCCAAGGGCGTAAAGCATCAACTGCGGATTGTCGTGAGGTTCTACGGCAACGCCCTTTCCATATTTAAAGTCTGCTATGACCCAATGGTCGCCATTGATGAGGATGATGTCCGCTGTACCTGTGGCTTTGGGTTCAGACGTGTAGTTTCCAATAGGAACAACACATTCAGAGAGCAGATGCTCATAGAAGAACGTACGAACATAATTAATAGCCAAATCAACGCCATCTGCCATTTCTGCAGTGATTTCTCTTGTGTCTCCATCAAAAGTTTGCACATCCCCTTGAAGCTTTTTAGCGCTCATATCTTTTTCAAGACAGAAAGCTAAAAGAGCATGAGCAAACGATCCCTCCTGAGCGTAAGGGCTAGCAAAGTTAGGAATATCCATCTCTAACGCAACGCTGGCTGGACAATGCAACCAACGGTGGGCAGAAGAAGGGGACAAAACAGCGTGATATGCCATTTTAAAGCTCCTGCAGGTTGAGGATTTTTGCTTCTGACTCGTGGAGTTCAAGTTTTGCTCGTATCTTCTTCAAGTCTTCGTTAGTGAAGTCTGGAAACGTTTTAGCAACGCCTAAAGCCCCCACAACGATGACATTTTTAAGATTGCTACGACCGTTTTCCTTGTCACGGTTAACGAACCTCGTTGCCATATCTCGGACTTGCTTTTGGAGGACAGGATCAACAGGCTCATCAACCTTTGGAGCTTCGACTGCAGGTTGATTTAAAACCCGCAAACCGTCTGACGCTAGGCAGATGATGTTGACTAGCATTTGGGTGTTTTTGGCGTTTATCGCTTGTGCTATGGTCGTTTCAATCATCTGCGTTCTCCTCAGTGTTCAACGGACGCAACAGTTCTTCACGCTCGTATTT
>NZ_JACETX010000039.1:0-8779 GCF_014048425.1 Candidatus Liberibacter sp.
ACGACTGGAGTATCGCTTTCTCCTGTCGTGCATAATTTGAAGAAACTTTTACGATATTGACTGTTGCCATAAACACAAGGACAACGACACTGGCTGCTGGTATCATACGGCTCAATGCTATGGAAGGAGACAGCAAAGACAATGTCATATTTTTTGTCCCCTGCAAGAGATACCTTAACCATAGGACGTATTTCTGTCGGATTCTTGAGTAGAACCAGCTACATTCCGGTGCCACGTTTTGCACATTGTCCATTGGGATCGCCTTAAAATGAGTCCGCATATTCAGTTGGAAAACATTTAAATTATCTTCCGAATCACTCATAATGAATCAAAGCAGATTCTTCTTGTCTAGAGTGAAAATGTATATTTTTTAAATTATAGGGCATTTTATGTATTTTTGCACATTGGGTTTTGTGGGTTGATTTTCTAGATGGGAAGTATATGCAAGATATTCTTGATTGAGGAATTGTTCTCATTACTTTTATGGAATAGAGCGTTGTCATGACGAAATCCGAGAAATCACAAAAACCGTTCAACGACCCAGTTATCATTCTCGTTGAGCCACAGCTTGGCGAAAATATTGGAATGGTTGCACGGGCAATGTCCAATTTTAGTCTGAGAAGATTGCGTCTTGTTAATCCTCGTGACGGCTGGCCCAATGAAAAAGCTCGCTCTTCTTCTGCTAATGCAGATCATGTCATAGATTCTGTACGTGTCTTTCCTAGCCTAGAAGAAGCTATATCTGATCTTAACTTTGTTTACGCGACAACTGCCCGAAGTCGCAATAATTTTAAATCTGTTTTTGCACCCAAAGAAGCTGCTGCTGTATTAAGAAAAAGAGCTCTTAACGGACAGGAAGTCGGTCTTGTTTTTGGTCGAGAACGTTGGGGCTTAACAAACCAAGAGATCGCATTTTCTGATGCAATAATAACCTTTCCAGTGAATACAGATTTTCCTTCCCTCAATATTTCTCAAGCGGTTTTATTAATGGTTTGGGAGTGGATGGAGAGTGGTTGTGAAATTTCAAAAATAGAAACACAAAAAAAAACCGCTACCAGAGGTGAATTATTAAGTCTTTTATCTCATCTTGAGAATTCTTTGGAAGAACGAGGATATTTTCGTCCAGTCGAGAGAAAAAAAAAGATGCTGGATGATTTGCGTTCTGTTTTTATCCGCCCTGAATTTACGCAAAAAGAGATTTATTTATTACAAGGGGTCATTTCTTCTTTGGATCGCTTTTCCAGAAATTTTCCACGTGGGAGCGTTATGATTCCAGGCAAGACAGAAAAGAAAGAGCCATCAGTGATCCAAGACATACAATATACTCCTGAAAAAAAATACCTTAATAATTTAATACTCATATTTGATAGTAGCATCGGCGGACTGACCATATTACAGAGAACTCGTTTTCTGATGCCTGAATACAACTTTTTTTATGTCGCTGATGACGCTGGATTCCCTTATGGAAACCAGAAAGATCATGTGTTGAAAAAACGCATAATTTCTCTTTTGACAAAGATCTTAGATGAATATAAGCCAGTATTATCAATAATAGCGTGTAATACTGCATTTACTCTCGTCGGAAAGGAATTGCGAGAAATATTCCCATCGATGATTTTTGTTGGCACAGTTCCTGCCATAAAGCCAGCAGCAGAATATACTGCTACAGGTCTTGTATCTGTTTTATCTACAGCTGCTACACTAAAACATTCATATACCCAGAACTTGATCCATTCTTTTGCATCTCAATGTCATATCCAGCTGGTTTTTTCGAAAAATCTTGCATCAATAGCAGAAAAATATGTCTTTGGAAAAGATGTTTGTGAGGACGAGATCAAAAATGAAATAAACGATTGTTTTGTTGAAAAAGGTGATCGAAGAACAGATATCGTCGTTCTTGCTTGCACACATTATCCGTTTATGACACATATTTTTCGAAAAGTCTCTCCATGGCCAGTTGACTGGTTAGATCCAGCAGATTCTATCGCACGTCGCGCACGTTCTTTACTGCCTCAAATAGAGAAGAATCAAACCGTACTATCTGATGATTTCGCTATTTTTACTTCAGGAACACCAGATATTTCTATGAAACGTTTGATGCAAGGATTTGGTTTAAAATCCTAAAATTTTTGAGAAAGACAAGCCCAAACATGATTAAAACGCCAGAATTGAGAAGTCATTGGAAGGAAAATGGTATGCGTATTCGCGATATACGGAAGGCAAGAGGAAAGACTGGCTAATAAATCAGACTTGGCTAGAACTGCTTTGTGTAGCTACGAAAAGGGGCGTAGATCTACCACAAGCATAAACTACGCCTTATTCCTTCGAAATGAATATGAGATTAGCCTTGATTGGATCTATTTCGGTGATGAGATCATCGTTCCTAATCATGTCGGGCGCAGTAGAAGTCCTAAAAAAAGAACGTTTAAATATTCACAATACCGCATATTTTAAAGGACAATTATCCCTGAGAAAAATGATTTTATATTTAAGAAATATACCTTATAATCAACATCTTAATCTACTCACTTCATAAGAGGATCCATTGATCTTGACAAATCTAAAACCCTATATCTATTGCATTCTTTAGACTTATCTTTTCCTTTAAACGATTTCCCTTTTTTATTACTTTTTATTATTCCAGCAACCATAGAAGATGTAGACGCAGCTAAAACAAGCACAGAAAAATCGAAGCCCTCTTTCTTAGAAAAAATTGGTAATTTTTCCCAAAATCTTTGATGGTTTTTTTCCTGAATCTCTCAGGTAAACTTTGCGGTGAGCTAGAAAATGAAAGTTGAGACGGGTTTGCAACTGCCGAAAATATCAATAACGCCAATCTTTCAAAATATACAAAAAATCCTCCTTTGCTTCGGAAAGCGAATCAAATAAAAAGAAAGAACCATGTAAAGATCAAAGCAATTCTTGGCTATCTTCTTCTGTCATTTTTTCAAGAGATCATTCTAATCGGCGACACTTTCGCATAGCAGATAACGCCTAAAAGGTAAGACTAGAAGTTTTTCAACCCATTGAAATGACTGATTCCTTATTGAGTCCTACTTTGGCTTACGTTGTTTTTTTACTTCTATAAATCATTTGTCATTTAGAACAATCCTTTTCAGATTCACAGAATACGCACCCATGCCAGATTAAAGCTTGTCATATGCACTCAGAGAAGAGAACAAAAGATATGTTGAGCAACCTCCCTTTTTTTTATATATAAATACAAAGATGAGATCTATTCGTGTGATTTATGGGGGAGATTGAACCCACATTGTGAATAAACTCACAGCATATACTAAGCTTGTGATCACCTTCTATGGGGAATCAGGAATAGATAAAAATATTCTATTACTTTTTCAAACACGAGTTAGTTAGAATCTCGAGGAAACATGGAGGCATTGCGCATGCTCATCCATCCCTCAGTACCCTTCTTAGTCCTTTAGCCCTTGGTATCCCTTAAGTCCTTTAGCTTTTAGCCTTAACCCTTTTAACCTTAGTCCTTTAGTCTCCTTTAAGCCTTTACCTCAATCCCACAGCTCCAAGCCGGCTTTTTTGATAATATATTTACTGTGTCTTTTACAGGAAAACTGTGAGATGCGGGTATTACCCAATCCTTTGTTCATACGAGAAATATTTAAAATAAAAAATAAATAATAAAATTATGAGTTTTCAATTATTAACTAATTGCATGTTTTTTATTGTACTTATCAAATTATTAATCTACTTTTAATAGAAAATTTGATTATACATCAATGCTTTTTTTATATATTAGGTATTATGATGTTTGAACTAAAAGGCTATGAGCTTATAATTTTAAATATTTAGGAGGATATTAGTGGTGAACTTGAGGTATTACAGTATTTTACTATCCGCGATTTGTGTTTCTTTGACGTCTTGTAATATGAATCTCATGCAGCAAAAGGTTGTCTCTACACCTCCGGTATCTGCTAAATCTAAAGATACGACACCTAAACCTGTTGTTGCTGCACCTAAACCTGCTGTTGCTGCACCTAAACCTGTTGTTGCTGCACCTAAACCGGTTGTTGTTGCACCTAAACCGGTTGTTGTGGCACCTGCACCTGCACCTGCACCTGCACCTATACCTGCACCTATACCTGTACCTGTACCTGCACCTGCACCTACTAAACCTCAACCTACACCTAAACCAGCAGCAGCAAAAAAAACTGATTCGAAAAGCAGTTTTTTCAATTTTTGGAACTGAAATTAATACTAAAAATAAATGCCTTAAGATTTATATATGGGCATATTATCACGGCATAGGCAGGAAAAATGATAAGCCACAATATCCTGTGGCTTATCTTTCCTTTTCCATCCTGACGATTTTCGAACAATAGTTGTACGTGTTATAATCCTGCATTCCGCCGTGATATTCTATCTGAATTCCTAGAAATATCGCATTATTAATCCATTCATATCTACCGCGAACGTTAAGCTACTACTAGCTAGCTATCAGTCTTTCCCGTAATTCGATTATTATCAGCTTCATTTTAGCCTTAAGATCCATTTCTTCTTTTGGCTTTACATTAGGTATAAGTCCTCCCATGGGAAAAAGCATAAGTATAATCCTTAATTGTAAAAAACAGGGGGAGATGTGCTAAGATAGCAAGAAAAGTTTGGGGTAAAGCTTTAAAAGATATTGAGCATGCTTATAACCCGATGCTACGCTTCTATGGATGAGAGGTGCTTCAGAATCAGGATACGCTTCCCTCTCTAACGCTTCTTATATGTATTGCTGAGAGATGAAGCTACTTTCATCTTAAAGAGGAAACTGACCCAAAACTTCAATTCTAGCTATGTCAGAATCTAAGCCGTATCTTTCTATCATTTCCTCATAAAAACTAGGTTCGATACCTTCTACAGTGCGGGTATCGACGTGCCTCCTATGCCATTCGCTATAAGGCATGTTAAAAATATCATAGACCTACCCGACAACCTTCTAGGATTGGACATCATCACCCAGTAACAATTAGGGTTGTTCTCAGAGAAGAACCCTCCTGAAGAGTCAAAGATGGCATCAGGATAGCCTGAACCCTTATCCACAAATAGGGAAAATCCAATAGAATTGTGAAAGCCAACGAATGCATCTGGTCGTTCCTCAGAATACGTACGACACTAGATTCCATAGTGCTTTGAATCTATTCTTTGGCTATTCTTTAGTAGGTCAGCAAACCATGGTACAGGATTCAACGACAGTGATTGAATTTCAAACCAATGCTGGTTCGGCATCATCGCAAGCCACTTGCTAACATCAGCTCATAACGTGCTTTTTAACTGAGCTTCAGAGTTGGCAACGCAAATGATAGTCATACCAATACGGGTCGATATCAGCCACAGCATCATCCATGCGGTGAGAGCAAACTTGCCAATACCACGACCGCCAGCAACAGCACCCTTAAATATCTTGTACGTCTTTCTTTTCAAGTTTTGGTAGGTGTGCTTGTCACATCATCCATGAATTCTAGTTGCCACTTGCGGGGGCTTTTTATGTGCTCAAGAGGCACACCCTTCTCCCCCCAAGGCAGCACAGCAAGTATGAATTCCTTAAAACTCATGACCAACCATAGGATGAAGTATTCTAGAAATAAGAAGTTCTTCTTGTTGGGTAGTTAGTGGAGAAGTAGAAGGCAATAGAATTGTCCAGAAATAGTTAAACCTACCAACCCTAAAACGTAAGAATCAAAATAGAGATGGTAGACTAAGGTAATTGCGTAGGATTATTAGGATATTAGGGATTATATATTGTAACATAAATATAATATTAATGCTGTACTTATATTAATATATTATGTTAAAAATTATAAAAAAAGGCTAAAAATAATTATAAAAATTATAAAATTTGTCGGCGTTGAAGCCTTCATCAACTCTAGACACGTCTTGGGAGACTATTCCCAAAGCCCAAAGCTTTCATAGTTATCCACAAGCCCCAAAGTATACTAAGCTCTCAAAGCTTGTAGGCTTGAATCAACAGAAACATACCAAGATTAAGAGCTTATTCACTGGCGGTTATTATACAGGGTCAAGAGAAGAGCATCAAGGACGAAGATCACAAGGTGCTTAGCAGTGGTGAAAACGTATCAAATTATGAATTGAAAGAAGGGAGAAAAGGAAACAGAGCATATAGAGACGAAAAAGAAACGGGACAAATGTTGACACGCATATTGGGTAAGAAAGCAACAAAGAAATTTCTTTTATCTCCAGCTGAAATTGATCGCCTGGCAAAGGCTCAAAGAATTTCAGAGGAAGATTTAGAAGCGTTCAAAATCTTATCATTCGCCCCAATGGAAAAGCAATCCTTGAATGCCGTGGATATGAAAAAGCGCAATCAAAAGTAGCAATCCCCGATGAATTTATCAGCATACGCCGTAAAACCCTATTCTTCAGGACGGGGAGGATGTCAACAAGAGGCAGACAAGAGGGCTGAAGAAGCAAAGGCACGATCCATAAAACCAATGCGGAAATCACTATTTTTCACTCCTCGGATACCCACCACATGAGAATTTCCAACCTTGTGCATCTTTCCGCCAATGGCTTTTTCAAATGCTTTTTCAATATTGTTAGAATCTGCCCACGTCACGTGGTCGGATTGTACCATGCCTTGGTTGAGCCACCGCCATGGGCTTTTATACTTTCATGGTTAGAATACGCATCGGAAGCCAATAATGCTTGCGTAACTTTAATGAACCTATTTTTTAAATCATCCCTATCCGCACCGTATGCTTGGTTAAATCCTTTTGCAAAAAGAAACTTTAAAAAGGACAGAGTTACGGATATGAGAGAAAGACTGAAAACGGTGATAAGTTACTCTTGCTAATCCATATTTTGGGATTTTTATACAGTTACGAATCCAAAAATTCTTTGTTAGCTATCCTTTTTCATCTCACCTTGGCTGTTATTTCCAGCATATGACTCTATTTGAAGGATATAATCAAATCATATATTTGCATTATTTATCCGTCTTTAGAGATATAAAAAATAAGTTTCTATCGAGATTTCTTCTCGTATTCCGAAACAAAATCGACTTCCTCTAAAGAGAATCCTGTTTGCTTAACAGAAAAGGCTAATAACCGCTCAACAGCATGCTCCATTGCTCCATCTGTCAAGCCTTTCTCGTCTTCAAATTCTTGAGAGAGATGAAGCTTTCTGATGGGATCTAAGCAAGTTGGCCTTACCCAAAACATGGTGCCGTTGAAAAAATCAAAATCACTATTTTGAATAGAAAAACCCATTCTCCTAGAAAGATCTGCAACACGTTCGTAAACTTTGTTTCTTTTTGTAAATATCGAATATCTTTTTTTGCGTCGATATCGACCGGATCCAATCATGCCAATATGGGGATTGTTCTCAAATATATTTATAATGTGAATTACAGCATTAGGAGCTCCAAGAAGATCAAAAAACAACCAACGTCTCCATAAAATTCCTTCAATAGGATAATGCCCTTCCTTTTGAGATGTCTTTCCATGAATTTTGCAGATATAATCATAGCTTTCAAAAAAACCAAGCTCCAATAAATAAAGGAAAGGAAAAACATCCCTTCCTTTATTTTCCATGACATAAAGTTGTCCTGACGGAAATTTTTTTAAAATATCCTTCTCAAGGTCCTCATTTTCTTTCACAATAGTAACAAATAAATCAAAATTGAAATTCAGTCCTGACAAGAGATTCGCAATTTCAGGCCATATTTCTTTATAATAGCAATGCGCAACTATTGCTATTTTAAGTGAATGTTTTGGCTTTCTATTCATTTTTGGAGATGAATTCTCATTCCATCCTTCAAACAATTCCTGAACATATAAAAATTGTTTGCTATCCAAGGGCATTCGACGATTATACATAAAGCGATTGAATCGATAGAAAGCTTTTCTTGTTTTTCGTGATCCATAAGGAAATATACAATAACCTGGGAAGCGGAACTTCCCATACTGATAACAAGTCAAAAAAAAATGCCAAAAAGCTAAAAAGGATTCAAATAATCCTAATTCTTCGATAAATAAGTCCTTACTTGCAATGATTGGTTTCTTTAATGAAGATTGCAGGAAATAGTGCACAGAATCAATCGCAGGTATATATACAGATCGCATGCCATCCAAACATCCTATATCAAGACGGTAGACGATCTTGCCGATCGCTTCAGGCTTTGCTTTTAACCAAAATAACTTCCAACGCACCAACGATCAAAATCCCGAGTATTTGCTTATATTTGTTAATATTATCACAATATAGCATACCTAAGATATCTTTCAAAACTAACGAATTCCAACAAACTTGTGTGTTTGAAGACTAACACGCCATTGCGGATGTTTTAAACAATAAGAAATCGCTAATTCTGTGTTTTCTTGAAGAGAAGAACCATCCATTGGTTGCAACGAGAATCTTTTAAAATCAAGCATAACATAACGTTCTGGTGGAGCATCTACTTGCGGAAAAACCAGTTTTAATTCATGGGCTTTTGTCACTTTTAATGGACAATTTCCTTTAGGACTCACGCATATCCAATCAATTCCCTCCGGAGGTTTAATTGTACCATTGGTCTCAATGGAAATTTCAAAATTGCGTTTCTTTAAAGCTCTGATTAATAGTGGATCTACCTGCAATAAAGGCTCTCCTCCTGTTAAAACACAAAAACGCCTTTCATTTCCCTCAGATATCCATTCTGCGGCAATTGCATCGGCCAATGTTTCGGAACTATAGCGACCCCCCATACTACCTGTAATACCTACAAAATCAGTATCACAAAAACAACATTGTGCAGTAGCAC
>NZ_JACETX010000039.1:8878-12538 GCF_014048425.1 Candidatus Liberibacter sp.
GAAAACGGCGACTCGTCCTGCGTGAGCTCCTTCTCCCTGAAGAGTAAGAAAAATTTCTTTAACGGAATAAGTCTTCATTACTCAATATCTTACGTCCCAACAAGCAGTATAGCCGATATTTTAATCGAGCCTTTTCCTACATTATTATTTCTTTTATAATATCCTTATGAGAAATTCTCTATTTTTCTCATAAAAAAACAAAAATCCATCGTCCACTCTGTTTTACTAGAAACGATATCTTTGTCATCACTTTAAGCAAAGATTTACACTCCGTTGCGATGAGGTTCTTGATTGACACTAGTACATCCACAAATCCAATAAACGGTATCAAATCCTCAAAAAACTTGATGACAACAAGGACATGACCAAACTGATAAACATCACCATGCCGATGATATTATTGTTTTTGAAAGCCACAAGACATTTCTCTGGAAGAGATATATCAAGCACAGCAACTTGTTTTACAAGCATAAAAGAAACAATCAATAGTCCGATCCAACCAAAAAAATTGACCTGAACAAGATAAAGTGAAAACATAAAACAGGCAACAAATATACCATAGAGCGCAAAGATCCATGGTTTAGCGCGATAAGCAAAAAGCATGGCTGTAGAACCAACGCCGATCAGTTCGTCGTCTTTCTTATCTTGAAATGCATATATTGTATCGTATCCGATGACCCAACATATCGTTGCTATATAGAGAGAAAAAACAGAGAGCGAGAGGCTATTCTGCAAGGAAGACCATCCTATAAGACTCCCCCCCGAAAAGCACAAACCCAAAACAACTTGCGGACAATTCGTAAAACGTTTTGCAAAAGGATATAAAATCGGAATAATGAGAAAAGCTAATCCCAGACAAATCGTGAAATAGTTAAACTGAATCAGAACTATAAAACCAACAAAAAGCTGTAACATGATAAAAACATATGCCTGAAAACGACTACATTTTCCTGATGGCAAAGGTCGAGTACACGTCCGACCAACTTGTGCATCAATTTCTTGATCAACAAGATCATTCCAAGTGCATCCTGCGCCACGCATAGCAATGGCACCTAGTATATAAAGTAATATATACCAAAACACGACAGAGAAAGAGAGCGTCTGTGTTTTTTGAAGAAGATGAGCGGCAAGTATGGTAGACCAAAGGCAAGGCCACATCAACAAACACCAGCCTGTCGGGAGATCCCATCGTGCTAGTTGCACATAAGGATAGAGTGCAGAACTAGAAAAACGATTATAAAGCCAATTACCAAAAAAGACGGACATTTTGAAAAATATTTCTTCCCTATTTAAAGAATATTTCTTTCATATTACAAGAGTTAACTGTATAAACTCTATCTATATTATGTCAATGATAGGATCATATTTTGATAGTTTTTAGAATATATTTGTAATAAAAAAAGGGTTTCTTGAATCGCCACTTCCTTGAAGTGCTATCTTTAGGATATCAGTAATAATATTTGGGTTGCAAATTAAAGAATGAGTGATGTATTAAGTGGTTGTTTTGTTTGCCATATAGCACATGGAAAGATTGTCGTTTATCGTCAATTTATTCTAGTATAGTAGATTTTTCAGGGGATTATAGAATATTGAGAGTCCTTTTAATTGGTTCTGGTGGACGAGAGCATGCGCTTGCTTGGAAATTGGCACAATCACCTTTATTGTCAAAGTTATGGTCTGCCCCAGGAAATCCTGGCATAGCAGAGCATGCTCAATGTGTTGATATCAATGTAAATGATCATTCGGCAGTCATTGATTTTTGTCAAACAAAAGAAATAGATCTTGTTGTTGTTGGCCCAGAATTACCATTAGCAAACGGTATAGCCGATGTATTAAATTCCGCTGGCTTTGCGGTTTTTGGTCCTTCTAAAGCGGCGTCACAGCTCGAATCGTCCAAGGTTTTCACAAAGAGGTTTTGTACGAAATACGGCATTCCAACTGCCAAATACCGTCATTTTTCTGATCTTGAAACAGCAAAAGATTATGTGCGAACACAAAAAATGCCTATCGTGGTCAAAGCAGATGGTCTTTTTGCTGGCAAAGGTGTGGTCGTTGCCATGGATCACGATGAAGCCCTTGCCGCCATTGATCGATGTTTTAAGGAAATACATTCCAGCATTGTGATTGAAGAATACCTTGAAGGTTTTGAAGTCAGCTTTTTTGCCATTTGCGATGGAAAAATCGCAATGCCTTTTGCGACAGCGCGAGATCATAAGCGTGTCGGCGATGGTGATGTTGGTCCTAATACCGGTGGTATGGGCGCCTATTCTCCTGCTTCGGGAATAACCAAGGCGTTGCATGATTCTATCATAGAATCGATCATTGACCCAACCATAAAAGGCATGCGAGAAGAAGGTTTTCCTTTTCAAGGAGTGTTATTTGCTGGACTTATGATCACTAATCAAGGACCCCATTTGATTGAGTATAATGTACGTTTTGGTGATCCTGAATGTCAGGTCATGATGATGAGATTAAAAAGCGATCTATTGGAAATTTTAAATGCTTGTATTAAAGAAAATTTACAGAATTTATGCATAAAGTGGAATACTGGATCTGCACTAACGGTTGTTGTTGCAACGAAAGGTTATCCTCATTTTTACAAGTGCGGAACCATTATCCGATCGTTGCCTAAATCAAGTAATGATGCAGTTATATTCCATGCAGGTACAAAAATGGTTGATGGTTTTCTTGTAGCTGATGGAGGAAGAGTTTTAAGTGTTACAGCGTTAGGCACAACAGTAATTGAGGCTCGGGAACGTGCCTATGATATGATTAATGATATTAGTTGGGAAAGTGGTTTTTGGCGTAAAGATATTGGTTTTCATTTTATTTCCTAGGATTTTAGAATAGATTTTAATTAAAGATATATGTTTTTTTTACGATATCAAATACTTAAAAGTAATAATATTCATTATAAGTAATTGTATTCGTTATATATATTAGGAGTTTTATTATATGCGTTACGTAATTCTGATATCTATACTGTTTATTATGACAAGTAATAGTATAACGGCACAGTCAATTGATGTTTATTCTGGAGAAAACAAAGAATTATCAGGAATTTCTAATAGCGGCATGCCTAGGAAGAAAAATAGGGTCTATATTCCTTTTGAAGAACCTATCGTCGTGAAGCACAAAATCCAAACAATTGATGACAAAGAAGTATATGTCTCCACTGACAATCTTTTGGGAGGTTCTCCCGTAACCTTTGTAAAAAAATATTTTAAAGAAAATAACGATGAATCCTTAGAGAATCTAATCTCTCCTGTTGAGGAACATCCATCAGAAGATTCTAAAATTATTGCACAGGATTCCAATATAGTTCCTGCCTCTGGCACCAACGCAGATGATCCTTTGAATAATCCTGAATTTTCTGTACAGGATTCCCCTTCTTCTAAAAAGAAATCCTCTTCTGCAGTCTTTTCTTCTAGCACCAACGCAGATGCTCCTTTAGAAAACCCCAATGCTTCTGTACAGCTTCCTTCCTCCAAAAAGAAATCCTCTTCTGCAGTCCTTTCTTCTAGCACCAACGCAGATGATCCTTTAGAAAACCCCAAAGCTTCTGTACAGCTTCCTTCTTCTAAAAAGAAAAATAATCCTATAGTTCTTGCCTCTGATGTCAAAAAATGTACTCCATCCAAAACTGCCAAGAAAACTGCT
>NZ_JACETX010000078.1 GCF_014048425.1 Candidatus Liberibacter sp.
CCAACAACATCTTTTAAATTCGCAAAAACGACAATGAAAACACTCAGGATCTTCAGAGATTCTAGGTGATATATTGCCAGATTCAGTATCTTCTAGAATATTGACTGCCTTGTCGGTTAGCTCTTGAGCAAGTGCACAATCAAAAGGCACAAGCTCAAAATAAAGAGCAGAAGTATCTTTGTTAATCGCCATAAACAGGGCAGGGTTTAAGTTTATGCCTTCGAACTGAACTGACTATATGCCTGATACAACGCTATCTGAGAGGCGTATATGGTCTTTGTTCGGGAAATTCCCTTTTCTGAGGTTTGCAACCATGATTTATTGTTCATGGATTTGCATTCCCACAACATCGGAAAAGATAAATTGAGTTCAGGGGGAGCAGAGGTGATGATGCCGTCAACATGCCCTTTGATTTTGCCATTTGCTTGCGAAAATCCGAACTGTTGACCTTGCTGATCTTCGGTGAGCAGCTCAAATCCAGCAGACCTTAACACCACTTAATACCCAACTTTTCACAAGAATGTCCAAGTTCAAAGATGCGAAGTGTCCGACCTGAAAACTCTTCGTCTTTTGGTGTTTGCGTTAAATGATATTGCAGTTTTCGTGAACAGCTTTCACCAAGCAGAGAAGCACCCAAATAATCTCTTTGTTCACGATGTTGCGATTGTAAGCCACGATCGATATATGCAGTAACTTTTTCAGAAAATGTTTCGTTAAAATCAAGCATTTTGCATACCTAATATTTCTTTGACTTTGTTTGAGTGTTTGTACAATGTGATTAAGGCCGATGCCTTGTATTTGGTGAAGCTGTAGTCATTGCTATATTCGGGAAGTTAAAACACGAGGGGGGGGGAGAGGAGTATCAACTCTTTGAAAATTTTTTGGGAAATGGTCAATAGTCTATATCTTCCCCGTTTGGGTTGTTATTATGGAAAAATACATATTGCTTTTCATAGACACGCACGACAGGTTCCTTACGGTTTGTCTCAAAGTAATTGTATCCTATTTGAAGATTCTTCCAAAACGGGTAATTTGGATTGTTTCTATAACGTTGCATATTTCTTTCTGTCATTCGAAAAGGGAATATTTGTATTTGTAAGTGTGATTGTCCTCCTCTGAAAGAATCTCGTACTATACCATAAATTTCCCTCATTGATTTATTTCGTATCGAATAGCATCCTGAGGAAGCACAATCTCCATGGATCATGATATCGACCCCGGTTCGGAGATTTGTCTTATCAAAAGAGTTAGGAAAGCCAATGTTCATTGATAAGTAGTATCTGGAATAGGGATTTAAATTTTCCCATTGGATATGATAAAATCCCTCTGGAGATTGTTTGTCTCCGTTTTCAATCTTGGGACCAAGCTTTCCAGACCATGCACATATTTTATACGATTTAATTTTAACATATGTCTTTTCGGATGTTTGTTTCCAGATCTCAAGGATATTTTCTTGTTTGAATATCCGTATTAAAGATGGAGAATATTCATGCGTTCCCTTTTTATGCATTCGCGATAAAATACGAGGCGATAAAGGGTGTTCCGACTTATTAAAAGGAATTGTAGAACAGCCACTTATGAATGTAAATAATGTAAACAGAAAAAAAATACGCAAGTCTGCCAACTTATTAAGTCCTTTTGTAAACTTTGAGAATAAAAAGAAGAAAAATTTAAATTTGCAGAAATTTACAAATTTCGACCAATTTCCAGATATTTTTTACGTCGAATATTACGGATTTCTTCTCTGGAATAATTTGACATTTCATCAAGAGCAGCACTGATCATTTCTCCAACAGAAGCAATTGCTTGAGAAGGATTTCTATGAGCTCCTCCTATAGGTTCGGAAATTATTCCATCGATAACGGAAAAATTCTTTAAGTCAGATGCTGTTATCTTCATAGCAGTAGCGGCTTGCTCTGCTCGGGCAGAATCTCTCCAGAGAATGGATGCAGCGCCTTCTGGAGAGATAACGCTGTAAATAGAATGTTCCAGCATATAAACACGATCGGCTGCGGCAATAGCCATAGCACCGCCAGATCCCCCTTCACCGATGACTGTTGCAATGATTGGTACTCGTAAGTTGAGACACATTTCAATAGAGCGCGCGATAGCTTCTCCCTGACCACGCTCTTCAGCTTCAACTCCAGGATAAGCGCCTGCCGTGTCTACGAATGAGAGGACTGGCAATCCAAAGTGATCTGCCATTCGCATAATGCGTACAGCTTTACGATATCCCTCCGGACGTGAGCTGCCAAAATTATGTTTAATTCGCGATTTTGTATCGAATCCTTTTTCTAGTCCCAGAACCGCAACGGACTGACCACGAAATTTCGCCAATCCGACTTGCATCGCGGCGTCTTCACCAAACGAACGATCTCCCGATAGAGGTATAAATTCAGTCAATAAAGTGGCGGCATAATCAACAAAGTGGGGTCTGTTAGGATGTCTGGCAACTTGAACTTTCTGCCAAGGGGTGAGCTTTGAATAAATATCGGCAAGAGATGACTCAACCGTCTCCTCTAATTTATGGATTTTATCAGAGAAGTCTTCGATTTTGTTTTCATGAGAATCTTTTTTGAGCTCATGAATTTTCGCATCTAAGTCGGATATGGATTTTTCAAAATCAAGATAATTATGCATGGAAGAAATTTCTCCACCTCTCCATATAAA
>NZ_JACETX010000051.1 GCF_014048425.1 Candidatus Liberibacter sp.
TATGTGGACAAGAATCAACAAAAGTAGTTTTGTTAATTGTTAAAAAATCTAAGATAAAAACGAAGGAAATCGTGATATGCCTGATATTGAATCAATCGTAGAAAAACTATCGTCTCTCACTCTTGTTCAGGCTGCAGAGCTTTCAAAAGCATTGGAGGAAAAATGGGGTGTGTCTGCTGCTGCTCCGGTTTCTGTTGCGTCAGCTGTAGCTGCGGGAGGAGATTCTGCTGCTCCAGAGAAGATGGAATTTGATGTCGTCTTAACGGGATTTGACACGAAGAATAAAATTAGTGTTATTAAGGAGATTCGTTCGATTACTTCTTTGGGTCTTAAAGAAGCCAAAGACCTTGTAGAAGCTTCCCCAAAAACCATAAAAGTGGGAATTTCTAAAGTTGAAGCTGAAGATATAAAGAATAAGCTTGATGCTATTGCTGGCACTAAAGTAGAGATACGTTAGTATCAATATTTTTGTGCAGATAGAATTTTAGGTTGGTCTTCAAGGAAATAATTTTTTTCTTTTCCTGTTGTTTGAGTATATCAAAAATTTATTGTAAGGAGAAACGATGGCTAAAAGCTTTTCGTTTAATGGTCTCAGGCGTGTGCGCAAATTTTTTGGGAGAATCCCTGAAGTAATTGATATGCCTGATCTCATTGGGGTGCAGAGGGCGTCGTACGATCAGTTTTTAATGATGAAAGAGCCTCCTGAAGGACGTCCTAATGAAGGTTTGCAGGCTGCATTTAAGTCTGTGTTCCCTGTTATAGCGTTCTCTGGAGCTGCGATGCTTGAATTCGTGTCTTACGAGTTCGACTCCCCGAAGTTTGATGTTGATGATTGTCTTCGTCGGGATTTGACGTACGCTGCTCCATTGAGGGTGACTTTGCGTTTGATTGTTTTTGATATAGATGAATTTACTGGTGCAAAATCTATTAAAGACATAAAAGAGCAAAGCGTTTATATGGGCGATATTCCGCTCATGACTGAAAATGGAACTTTTGTCATTAATGGGACCCAAAGAGTTATTGTCTCTCAAATGCATCGTTCTCCTGGTGTTTTTTTTGATCATGATAAGGGAAAATCTAGTTTATCCGGGAAGTTGTTATTTGCTTGTCGTATAATTCCCAGCCATGGTTCATGGATGGATATAGAGTTTGATTCTAAGGATATTATTCATGTGCGCATAGATCGACGTCGTAAGGTTGCTGTGACGTCTTTTTTAATGGCTTTGGATATGGATCCTGAAGAGATTCTTTCTACTTTTTACTCTAAGATCACCTATACAAAGAGAGAGAATAGCTGGTGTTTCTCATTAAATTCCGATCTATTGCTAGGCTCAAAAGCTCCGTCTGACTTGATTGATGCTGATACTGGTGAGCTTGTTGTTGAAAGTGGTCGAAAGTTTACTCTGCGTTTGCTAAAAGATCTTGAAGCTAAAGGAATAAAGTTTTTAGGAGTTGATGAGAGCTTCTTATATGGATCTTATGTGGCAGAAGATATTGTAAATCCAAAAACAGGATTCATATATCTTGAGGCTGGCGATGAGATTGATGCTAAAAATCTAGATGCTATAGTATCTTCCGATATTATAGATATTCCTATTCTTTATAATATTGATTTCAGTCCCTATATGCGTAATACCTTGGTTGCAGATAAGAATGAGAGCCGTCAAGAAGCTCTTTTTGATATCTATCGGGTTATGCGTCCTGGGGATATTCCTACTCTTTCGGCTGCAGAATCGATGTTTCATTCTCTTTTCTTTGATCCGGATAAGTATGATCTTTCGTCGGTTGGTCGTGTCAAGATGAATATGCGTCTGAATCTTGATGTGCCTGATGATGTCCGTGTTATCAGAAAAGGGGACATAATTGCTATCATCAAAGAATTAATTAATTTACGAGATGATAAAGGCAAGATTGATGATATTGATAATTTAGGCAATCGTCGAGTGCGTTCTGTTGGTGAGTTGGTAGGAAATCAGTATCGCCTTGGATTATTGCGTATGGAACGTTCCATCAAAGAGCATATTTCATCGGTTGAGATTGATACTGTTATGCCGCAAGATCTCATTAATGCCAGGCCGGTTGTTTCTCTCGTGCGTGAATTTTTCTGTTCTTCACAACTTTCTCAGCTTGAAGAGCATGTTAATTCGTTGTCGCGTATTACACATACACGTCGTTTTTCTGCTTTAGGTAAAGGAGGGATAACGAGGGCGAGAGCGTGTCTTCAAGTGCGAGATGTACATGTAACGCAGTATAGTCGTCTTTGTCCTGCGGAAACGTCAGAAGGTCATAACATAGGATTGGTTAGTTCTCTTGCGACTTTTGCGCTTGTTAATAAGTACGGATTCATTGAAGCGCCATATCGTAAGATTCGAGAAGGTAAGATTACGAATGATGTGGTATATCTTACAGCTATGGAGGAAGAAAATTTCCATATAGCCCAAGTTAATGCGCCTCTCAAAGAAGATGGCTCATTCGCGGAAGAGTTTGTTATTTGTCGTCATGCTGGGGAAGTGGTTCTTGTTAATCGTGATCATATAGATTACATGGATGTTTCTCCAAAACAGGTGGTTTCTGTTGCTGCGTCTCTCATTCCTTTTTTAGAAAACGATGATTCAAACCGTGCGCTTATGGGTTGTAATATGCAGCGTCAAGCTGTCCCGTTGTTGAAGGCTGAAGCCCCTTTTGTTGGGACAGGGATGGAATCGGTTGTGGCTAAAAATTCTGGGGCTTCTATTGTCGCGAAGCGTGCCGGAATTGTAGATCAGGTTGATGCGACGCGTGTTGTTGTTCGTGTCACGGAAGAAGTCCTCGAATCTTCTTCTTCTGGAGTTGATATTTATCGACTCCAGAAATTTCAGCGCTCTAATCAGAATACTTGCATTAATCATCGTCCGCTTGTGAATGTTGGTGATGAAATTAGTAAGGGTGATATCATTGCGGATGGTTCTTCTACGGATTTAGGTGATTTGGCGCTGGGTCGTAATGTCATCGTTGCTTTTATGCCTTGGCATGGATATAACTATGAGGATTCTGTATTGCTATCTGAGCGCATGGTTTCTGATGATGTATTTACCTCTATTCATATGGAAGAGTTTGAGGTTGTGGCTCGTGATACCAAGCTTGGACCAGAGGAGATAGTTCGGGATATACCCAATGTTTCGGAAGAGGGATTAAGAAATCTTGATGAATGTGGGATAATTTGTGTAGGAGCTGAAGTTAATCCGGGTGATATTTTGGTGGGAAAAATCACTCCAAAAGGTGAGAGTCTTATGACACCGGAGGAAAAGCTCTTGCGAGCTATTTTTGGTGAAAAGGCCTCAGATGTTCGGGATACCTCTTTGCGTATTCCTCCCGGAGTTTCTGGTACGGTTATAGATGTTCGTATTTTTAATCGACACGGAGTTCACAAGAGTGGACGTTCTTTGTCCGTTGAATCTGAACAAATTAAACTTTTTGCTCGAGATCGAGATGATGAACAAGCAATTTTAGATCGCAATGTTTATGGTCGTTTGATGGATATTTTGTGTGGACAAGAAGCGATTTCTGGTCCAAAGGGATTTAAGAAGGGTTCTGTTCTTTCGGCTGATTTGATGTCCGAATATCCGCGTTCACAATGGTGGATGTTTGCCGTTAAGGATGAAAAAGTTCAAGGGAAGATCGAGGACTTGAAATCTCAATACGATACTTCCAAATCTGATCTTGAAAATCGCTTTATGAATAAAGTTGAGAAGATTCAGTGGGACGATGAAATGCCACCGGGAGTTTTGAAAGTCGTCAAGGTTTTCGTGGCTATGAAGTGTAAGATTCAGCCTGGGGATAAGATGGCTGGGCGTCATGGTAATAAAGGGATAGCTTCTCGTATACTGCCTTGTGAGGATATGCCTTTCCTTGCAGATGGTACTCCTGTAGATATCGTTCTTAATCCATTAGGTGTTCCATCTCGTATGAATGTTGGACAGATTTTTGAAACGCATCTTGGTTGGGCGTGTGTTGGTCTTGGGAAAAAAATCAAGGGTCTTGTAGATGATTATAAGATAAGTGGTGATTTAGAGCCATTACGTAGTACTCTTGAAAAGGTTGTTGGCACTAATCCTAACTCTGAAAAGTTGTCCGACTACAGCGATGCTTCTATATTGCGTTTGGCAGAACAGTGGAAGTCGGGTGTATCTGTTTCAACGCCTGTTTTTGATGGTGCTAATGAAGAAGATATAAATTCTATGCTTCGTATGTCTGGTTTGGATGAGAGTGGGCAATCTATTCTTTACGATGGTCTTACAGGTGAGCCATTCGATCGTCCTGTTACTGTTGGCTATATTTATATGTTAAAACTTAATCATTTGGTGGACAATAAGATTCATGCTCGTTCTATAGGCAAGTATTCTCTTGTGACGCAGCAACCTTTGAGGGGTAGGTCAGTATTTGGTGGGCAACGTATTGGAGAAATGGAAGGGTGGGCTTTAAAGGCTTATGGTGCATCTTATACTTTGCAAGAGATGCTTACGATTAAGTCTGATGATGTCGCGGGTCGTACTAAGGCTTATGAATCGATTGTGCGAGGAGATAATTCTTTTGATACGGGCATTCCGGAAAGTTTCAATGTTTTGGTGAAGGAAATGCAGGCCTTGGGTTTGAGTGTTGATCTAGAAAATTCGCGTGCGAAGAGTGATTCGAAATTAGAAGAAATTTCGGATTTGACGAAATGGTAAGCGAAATTTTCTTGTTTTTTTCTGAGAAAATATTTTTATACCGACAAATAGCAATGGCTGGAGATAAGGCATGAACCAAGAGGTCGTGAATTTTTTTAATCCACAGATAGGCGACAAAAACTTTGATTCGATTAGAATTTCGATTGCTTCTCCGGAAAAGATTTTATCTTTATCTTATGGTGAGATAAAAAAGCTTGAAACGATTAATTATCGTACTTTCAAGCCGGAACGTGATGGTTTGTTTTGTGCTCGGGTATTTGGTCCGATTAGGGATTATGAATGCTTGTGTGGCAAGTATAAGCGTATGAAATATAAGGGTGTTATTTGCGAAAAATGTGGTGTAGAGGTAACCCTTTCCTGCGTTCGTCGAGATCGTATGGCTCATATTCAACTGGCTTCTCCAGTTGCTCATCCTTGGTTTCTTAAATCCTTGCCATCTCGTATAGCAACATTGCTTGATATGACCCTCAAGGATGTTGAGCGTGTGCTTTATTTTGAAAGTTATGTTGTCATTGATCCTGGTTTAGCACCTTTAAAAGAGCGTCAGATCTTAACGGAAGAAGAATACGTAGAAGTGGCTGATGAATTTGGTGAAAATCAATTTGTCGCTATGATAGGGGCCGATGCAATACGTGAGATGCTGGCTTCTTTGAAACTGAAGGAACTGGCGATTTCTTTGCGTTCCGAAATTGCTCATGCTACTTCTGTCCTTAAGCAGAAGAAGATATTGAAGCGGCTTAAAATTGTAGAAAATTTTATCAAGTCTGGCAATCGTCCTGAATGGATGGTGATGACTGTTATTCCTGTTATTCCACCTGATTTGCGGCCACTAGTGGCTCTTGATTTTGGGTGTTTCGCAGCATCTGATCTTAATGATTTATATCGTCGAGTTCTTGGTAGGAATAATCGCTTGAAGCGATTAATTGAGTTGCGTGCGCCGGATATTATTATACGCAATGAGAAGAGAATGCTTCAAGAATCCGTAGATGCTTTATTTGATAATGGTCGCCATAAGCGTGTAATAACTGGTGCAAATAAGCGACCTTTGAAGTCTTTGTCTGATATGTTAAAAGGCAAGCAAGGACGTTTTAGACAGAATCTTCTGGGAAAGAGAGTGGATTATTCCGGACGTTCTGTGATCGTTTCAGGAGCAGGATTAAAATTGCACGAGTGTGGCATACCTAAGTTGATGGCACTTGAGCTATTCAAGCCTTTTCTATATGCTCGCTTGGAGGCAAAAGGATTGGCTACTACAATTAAACAGGCTAAAAAGCTTGTTGAAAAGCAAAAACCTGAGGTGTGGGATGTGCTTGCTGAGGTGATTTACGAACATCCTGTCTTGCTCAATCGAGCTCCGAGTTTGCATCGCCTGAGTATTCAAGCTTTTGAACCTAGACTTGTAGCTGGAAAGGCAATTCAATTGCATCCTTTGGTTTGTGAGGGATATAATGCTGACTTTGATGGAGATCAAATGGCCGTGCATGTTCCTCTTTCCATTGAGGCGCAGTTGGAAGCTCGGGTATTAATGATGTCCACTAACAATATCTTACATCCGGCAAGTGGTGTTCCAGTGGTTGTGCCTTCGCAAGATATGGTTTTAGGAATTTATTATCTCTCTATTATGAATAAAGGAGAGCCAGGTGAGGGAATGGCTTTTTCTGATATGGGTGAATTGCATCACGCTCTTGAAAGCAAAATAGTCACCCTACATTCCAAGATTCGTGGAAGATATAGAAATATTGACGAAAATGGGTCTTGGGTATCGAAGATTTATGAAACGACCCCTGGTCGTATGATTATAGGTGAGTTATTGCCTCATCATCATAAGATTTCATTTGATATTTGTAATCAGGAAATGACCAAGAAAAACATCTCATTTATGGTGGATATGGTTTACCGTCATTGTGGACAAAAAAATACGGTCGTTTTCTGTGATCGTATTATGCGATTGGGATTTTCATATGCTTCTTTTT
>NZ_JACETX010000092.1 GCF_014048425.1 Candidatus Liberibacter sp.
AACTATAACGGTCCTAAGGTAGCGAAATTCCTTGTCGGGTAAGTTCCGACCTGCACGAATGGCGTAACGACTTCCCCGCTGTCTCCAACGCAGACTCAGTGAAATTGAATTCCCCGTGAAGATGCGGGGTACCTGCGGTTAGACGGAAAGACCCCGTGCACCTTTACTATAGCTTTACATTGGCGTTTGTGTTGATATGTGTAGGATAGGTGGTAGGCATTGAAGCAGGAGCGCTAGTTTTTGTGGAGCCAACCTTGAAATACCACCCTTATCAATGTGTATGTCTAACTGCGTTCCGTTATCCGGAATCGGGACAGTGTATGG
>NZ_JACETX010000079.1 GCF_014048425.1 Candidatus Liberibacter sp.
TAAAAGGTGCGGACTATGAATCTAAAAGATGCAGGAGAATCCACAACCTCTGATTCTGGGTTCGGGGATAGTTAAGTAGTTGTTTTTAGGGTGTTAATTTCGCTCCTATATATAGATGTTATTGCCATACTTAAGAAAGGCATGGATATGTTGATCTTGATTTTTTTGATTGAGGGATATTGTTTATAAAGCTTGCAGGTGATTACTGCAGTTTTTTTACAAAAATCGAGGTATCCATTGATTTTAGGAGACATGAACATGGATTATCGATAGAAGCGGTCATCTTTTCGGATGTAGTATTACGATTGGCGAAAAGATTGCTGCGTCATGGCATAAGCATAATATAGGAGGAGGAGTTGAGGTTACTCCCGTTCCTTGTGTGAATCAAGGAGAGGAGAAGCTGCTATTTTATTTCTGATAAGAAGAAAGAATGGAGAGGATGAGAGTGTCATTGGGTTAGAAAAGTTCAAGGTATTCAAGATTATATATTGTGATACCTCTATATTCTCTGTTTTGCGTATATAGTAAACAGATTGTGTTGGGATACAGCGACGTCTTGATCTCAATAAATTTTGGTTTTTTGTGGACTCCGTTATGAAGCATCCTGCTCGGTGATAGGAGGAGTAGGAGGAGGAGGGAAGCGATTGAGTTGTTCGAATGAGAGTGTCGGAAGATATCTGCTATATTTAGAGGCATGCCATTCCTGTACAGAAATCGAATATTATCAATGAGGAGAGAGGAGAAATGTGCAGACGCCGTGAAAGGATGTATTTCATTTTTTCTCAATAATATCTTAGGCTAGTAGATCTCAATTATTGCTGTTTTCTGATATCCTTCCTAGGGAAAACTCTTCTTCGTAAAATCCGGCTTATTTTGGTTCCGAAAACAGTTCTACGATACATGGATTTGTTGTTTATATGAGATATGAAGAAATTTTTCAGAATTTTTATCGTTGATATGTTTTTTTGGACATTGAGCCTTTGAGGAAATGTTGAGGATAATTTACTGATTCAATAATGACTAGGATCATTGATACAGGGAGATCATATGCAGTCGTGATAAAAACAATTTCCCTGATTCAGAGCAGAAATTTTCTTCAAGGTATTTTTGTTGCGGCGCAGAATTTATTAGTATTCTCCAAAAAAATCTAAGATTTTGATTTGTTCTAGTTCTTTTTATCGCGTATTTTTAGGATTTCTGGCGCATCTTGAATCTCAACAGAAGGATGTAATGATCCTTGAAGATTGGATTCCTATACGAGAAAGACCAGTTCTCATGCGTATAAGACCTGGTCTTTTTTCACGATGGAGAATATTGTTCTGACGTATGGTTCTTGTATATTATTTGTTGTGAATACCATCGATTTTGCTGATGATGTTATGCTTCTGCTTGTGATATGCTTTTCCATCCATAATATTCTGTATTAGAAAGAATTAGTTGCCAAGAGTTTCAAAGAAATCTTTCATGCGAGAGAAAAACCCTGTAGATTGAGGGTTATTATCTTTCGAGGATATTTTCTCAAATTCTTCCAATAGTTCACGCTGACGTTTGTTTAACTTTTGCGGCGTTTCAACCTTAATCTGTACATACAGATCACCTTTTCGGGTGGAATTTACTACCGGCATACCTTTTCCTTTAAGGCGAAATTGCTTTCCAGTTTGAGTTCCTTCAGGTACGGTAACACGCGAGTGAGTAGCATCAAGCGTTGCTACGTCAAAAGTTCCGCCGATCGCAGCCGTTGTCATATAAACGGGCACAACGCAATATAGATCGGATCCATCTCTTTGGAAAAACTGATGTTTTTTAACGGAGATAAATATATATAGATCTCCCGGACTTCCTCCTTGTAGTCCAGCTTCACCCTCACCAGATAGCCTGATACGTGTGCCATCCTCAATTCCTGAAGGAACATTCACAGACAAGAGTTTTTCTTTTGCCATACGTCCTTGTCCGTGGCAATGAGAGCAGGGGTGAGCAATTCTTTGCCCAGAACCATTGCAAGTCATACACGCGCGCTCAATAGAGAAAAAACTTTGAGCCGTTGTATATACCCGCCCAGATCCATTGCAAGTTTTACAAACTTGTGGATTGGTTCCTGGCTTTGAGCCAGATCCGGAACAGATATCGCATCTAACAGCAGTAGGGACGCGTATTTCTATTGTTTTACCAGAAAAGGAATCTTCAAGGGATATTTCTAGATTATAACGGAGATCTGCACCGGGTTCTTGCGCCGATGAAGTTCGCTTGCGACCATGACCAGATCCCATCATTTCCCCGAAAATATCGTCGAAAATTTCGGAAAAAACACTGCCGCCACCGCCCATATTTGCACCAAAGCCACCGCTGCTGCTGCTTGTCCTGCCTCTGTTTTCGAAAGCTGCATGCCCATATTGGTCATACATGGCGCGCTTTTCAGGGTCTCGCAGTACTTCGTAAGCGTCGTTTATTTCTTTAAATTTTTTTTCTGCTTCAGGATTATTCTGATTCTTGTCAGGATGATACTTCATTGCCAGATTACGGAATGCAGATTTAAGCTCTTTATCACTAGCGGTACGACTTGCGCCTAGGATTTCATAAAAATCAGCCTTTTCCATTCTAAACTCGTCTCCTAATGACGGAA
>NZ_JACETX010000015.1:0-25705 GCF_014048425.1 Candidatus Liberibacter sp.
TAGAATTCTGCTGTAGGCATAAAAATCATGGAAAGACAACACAATTCAATAGGTATAATAACCTTTTTAAATCGCATGAATAATGCTTATTTACCTATTTAAGACAAATACAAGTGATTATTCCCTAAAAAAACCTAAAAGACATATAAAACGCTCTATAATGAATGGAATAATTGTTGCTCTTTATTTTGTCAACGAAACACTTTTTTAATTAGTACGTATCACTATACAATCCGAGAGACCTGTCCTGATCTTATTCAGGATATCTTTAATATGTTTTTGCATTTTATAATCCTTTACTGATTTTTTTATGAAGTTTGTCATGATCGGAGACTGTTTTTGTATCTCCGTTATTGTATCTTTCTAATAATCTTTGATCGTTCATTAGTTCATTTAGCTTCCGTCATGCGGATTTTTCGGCGTTATGATAACTAACCTTGAAGATTTGCTAATGTGCTATGTAGCAGATCCTGATTCTTTTCTTTATATACCAAATAATAATACTTCTCTCATTTTACAAGTCCATAAAACATGGTTTACTAAGCTAATATATGAAATATTATAAGCATAATCAAATGCTTGCTCGAAAAAACTTTTTTATTTTTAACATGGATTTAGCTCGAAAAAAAGAAATTTTTCCCTTTTGAACCGAATAGTGTCATTCAGCATGTAGCTTGAAATCACTTTATATAAAATCATCTACAGAAGACACCCTTTCCCAATCTTCATTAAACTGATGACAAAACCAGGTGATCTGCCTTTTAGCGTATCGATTAGTAGCTGTAATTCCTCTCTGTAATGCTTCCTCATATTTGATTTCTCCTCTCAGCATAGACATAATATCTCGCACACCTATTGCTTTCATTATTGGCAAATCTGGCGATAATTTCATTGCCATCAAATCCTTAACCTCATCTACTGCACCCTTATCCAGCATGTGTTGAAAACGTTGGCGGATTTTTTTCTGTAAACAACTACGTTCAGGAAGAATGATAATCTTATGCGTTGATAAAGACGATATCGCTGGCGCTGATGTTAATTTCTCTGCACTCTTCCAAAGCTCTGTTATTGATTGACCAGAAACCATAAAAATCTCAAGAGCACGGGCAATTCTTTGTCCGTCAGAACGATTTATTCTATTGGCGGAAATCGAATCAAGCTTGAATAACTCCTCATGAAGAATATGTGGACCATATTTTTCTAATCTTTTACGAATAGCTTTTCTAACTGTATTCGGTATTGGCGGCATAACAGAAAAGTTGCCTGTTAATGCACGAAAATAAAGCCCTGTTCCGCCTACCACTATCGGCAAACGATCTCTCTTCTGTACTTCTTTGATCTTTTTAATAGCACAATGCAACCATTGTCCGGTAGAATAAGCATGATGAGCAGAAACATGTCCATAAAGGGAATGAGGAACACATTGTATTTGCTCAACAGATGGTCGAGAAGTAAGAACGCAGAGTGTATCATAAACTTGCATACTATCCGCATTAATAACCTCACCATTCAATTCAGAGGCCAATTTCAACGCAAATAATGACTTACCACTCGCCGTCGGTCCAGTTATCAAGATAGCTTTAGTGTTTTTTGGAAGGATAATCATAATGGCTCTTGTTGTCACACTTATTACTCATCAGTCAAATCCCATACTCAATAAATCTCTTGTTGAACAGATAATGACAACAGTAAATGCTTCAAGTATTTGCTGGCTTGCAGATAGCATTGCTTGTGATATTATTCTCCCTCCGAATACAATCGCCGATTCTTATAGAAAAATACTACATTCCATTATTGCCGGTAGACCTATTGATATCGTTATACATAAAACTGAAAATAGACGTAAGAGCCTCCTAGTCGCTGATATGGATTCTACTATGATAAAACAAGAGTGCATTGATGAACTTGCAGATACAATAGGAATAAAAGACAAAGTATCTCATCTCACTTCTCTTGCAATGAATGGAAAAATGCCATTTCAAGATTCACTGCGCGAAAGAGTGTCTTTGTTAAAAGGAATTCCCACCAAAATCGTTAATTCCATTATGAGCGAACGCATCACATATACACCAGGAGGATATGAGCTTATCCATACAATGAAAAAGAATGGGGCTTTCACTATACTTGTCTCAGGTGGATTTACAGTTTTTGCCAGTATTGTTGCGCATGACATCGGATTTGATAAATACTACGCCAATCATTTAATGGAAGAAAATGGAAAGTTCACGGGAAAAGTTTTAGAACCGATTCTTGATCATACGACAAAGTCTAATATTTTACGAGAAACCTCAGATATGCTTAACATTTGTCCTGAAGACGCCTTAGCTGTCGGCGATGGTAAGAATGACCTAGAAATGATACAACTTGCAGGATCTGGAGTTGCCCTGCATGCCAAACCCATTCTAGCAGAACAAGCAAAGATCCGCATTGATCACGGCGACCTAAAATCCCTCCTATATATTCAAGGATATAAAGAAAAAGAAATCGTTGTTCCTCAATAGAATAGAAGAACGAAAGCTATGACTTTTCCAATTACGGCAACCTAGAAAACAAAGGAATAATCGTTCTATCTTTACGCAAGGATGAGGAATCTTATTGTCTTACTTATCCTCTTCAAAACTCAAATTTTCATCCTCTTCCGAGAGAAACTTCATCTCTTCCGCGAATAGCCTCAATCTAAAATAAAGCCCGCCGTATAATCATGATACTTTAAACGACAACACTAAAACAACAAAGTCATCTCTATATCAGGGATGTATTACTACACAAACTTGGACGCATATTTAATAAACCATTCAAATCTTATTCCGTTCTAAATTCAGAAAAAAATGATAGTAGAAAGATGCTTGTGTCCTATAGATCAAAGCTGGCATCATCATTAAAACTCTCAAAAAACTTCTTGAATCTTCCCCAATCTTCCCCTCATCAAGATTATCTCTAAAAGGGAGATGCTTGCTTCTCTTAAAGATGTCTCATACCGCCGAAGATTTTATGAGATAAAACGAGTTCAATCATTAAAAATAAATTATTGTTTTTACTGAATATTTTTATTTATTTTGTCCATCCTTTTTGGGGGTACCACTTTAACACCTTCTCTTTCTCACAATACCATCCATATACCAGTAGCCTAAAATGACTGGCATAAATCTAAAAATATCTCTAGAAGGCTTCTCTAAACACCTTGAAATGCCTCTTTTTTCCCTAAAAAATCTTCCTTTAAAAATATTTATCAAAAAAAATCTGCAACCAAAAAGAAACGTCAATTTTTGATTGCAGAAAGATTCTTTTTTATTTCCTAGGAATGATTAAAATATTTGAAAAAATCTGAATGTGGCGAAAGCACAAGAGAAGTATCTGAAGAAGATAGTGCATTCACATAAGCCCTTATAGAACGATAAAAATCAAAAAAGACAGGATCTTTCTTATGTGCGGCAGTAAGAATACGGCTTCGTTCTGCCTCACCCTGACCGTAATTTATATCAGAATCACGTTTTGCTTCAGATAAGATTGCTGTTGCCTTACGATCAGCTATAGACATACGCCTCTGACCTTCTTCTCTTCCTCGAGCACGAATGAATTCCGCCTCTGCAAGACGCTCTGCTTTCATACGATCATAAGTTTGCTGCGAAACCTCTTGTGTAAGGTCAGTACGCCGTATGCGGACATCTTCCACTTGAATACCTAATGTCTCAGCATCCTTGCGCAAATCATCTCGCACCTCAATCATCATTGCATCAGACTGCTCAGATAACGCCTCATCGAAACGACGCAATCCATAAACACGCCGCAGAGAAGCATCAAGGCGAGTACGCAAACGAGACTCCGCTACAACACGATCACCAGAGACCGTCTTACAAAATAAATGGGCATCAACTATTCGATAGATCATCATGGCATCAACTTCATAAAACTTCCCATCAGTAACCTGGACTCGAATGTTATCAAGATCTAAACGTAAAGCTTGCTTCTGAAGATATCTATCTCGATCGAAATTCAAAAAATCAAACGGCATTTTAAAATAAATACCTGGCTCCGTATAAACAGAGCGAATGTTTCCAAATCTCACAACAACAGCCTGTTTATACGGATCAACAACCAAGAAAGAAGAAAACAATATTCCAAGCACAGGGAATAATAACGCCAAAAAACCAATAGCAAACCTATTCAACGGCATTTCCATCTCCTGATTTCTCTTCTTTTCTCTTGCTAGAAAAAACCTCATTGAGAGGCAAATAAGGCACCGTAGATTGATCCTTGTCGATGATTATCTTTTTCGATTTTTTCAGAATATCCTCCATGGCTTCCACATAAAGCCTCTTCCTAACCAAATCAGGAGCATGTACATATTGCCCGTAAACTGACAAGAAACGATCCGCTTCCCCTCGTGCTTCCTGTACAACACGATCTTTATAAGCAATGGAGGCTTCTCGAATCCGCGACGCATTACCTCGCGCAGATCCTAATACTCGATTAGAATATTTATTGGATTCCTCAACAAAACGATCCTCATCTTGCTCCGCACGTTGCACCTCATCAAAAGCATCCGCAACCTCACGAGGAGGAGAAGCATCTTCGATAGATACGGTATTTATCACGATACCAGATTTGTAAGAATCCATAGCCTTTTGAATAACAGACCGAACATCTAAAGCGATCTGTTGACGCTGGGAGCGAAAAATATCTACGGCACTTCTTCTTCCTACTACTTCGCGCATAGCACTTTCAGCAACTTGTCGCAAAGTTTCTCCGGAACGTTCGAGACTAAAAAGATATAATTGAGGATCACTGACCGTATAGAGAATGGAAAACTGCACACTCACAATATTCTGATCGCCGGTGAGCATCAAACCACTGCTGGAATTATCACTAACCTGGCTACCAATATTCATCTGTCGTTCTGTAACTTTGACAATCTCAACTTTCTCAATAGGCCAAAACATCATATGGAGACCGGGAAGAAAAATTTCCTCCTTTGGCTTACCAAAATGCAATTCAACGGCTCTTTCATCAGAATGCACAATATACACGGACTGGAAAAGACAGAGAAAGAAACCAAAAAGGCAAAATATAAAAAAAATTCCACAAGTCCCCAAAGGAGGAAGCGAATGCATCTTGTCTCTCATGCCATCTACTAACTTGGTAAAATCTGGCGGAGAAGACCCTCCCTCTGGCGAATTAGATTGGCGTGTACCCCATGGACCGCCACCGCTCTGATTACTCCAAGGCATCAAAGACCCTCTCAAAATTTATATTTTTAAACAACAACTAAAATACTAAAATACTAAAATACTCAATAACTATATTGCATATCAATAACTACAATAGCCAAGGATTTCAACTAAAATCACTCCAAGGCATACGAGAATAGCATTTGTTTTCTTTTAAGAGCGAAAATATATTGCAAATCGTGTTTTATATTCGTCGTTTTCTTCTGGAGAAAACGAAATTTCTTTTTCTTTTTTCCAAATAGTAGGATCAATTTCAGGGAAAAACACATCCCCTTTAATTTCAGCCTCAACATGCGTAATATACAATTCATCTGCCAAGATTATCGTCTGAGCATAAACTTCTCCACCTCCTATCACAAATATTTTTTCACCGCCCACTTTGGAAGCTGTATCCAAAGCGTCCTGTATAGAAATCTCAGTAATCACTTCACGTTCATCTAAATCATCATTACGGGTTATTACGATATTAAATCTATCAGGCAAAGCTTTCCCTATTGCTTTAAACGTATTACGACCCATAACAATCGGATTCCCAAGAGTCTGTGCTTTAAAGTGCTTTAAATCAGAAGAAATCCTCCAGGGCATCTTTCCACCACAGCCAATAACACCATTACGCGCTACTGCAGCTATCAAAATGATTTTTTTTGAATAATTCATACCGCAATTGATGCAAAAATAGCCGGATGTGATTCATAAGATTCCAAAACAAAATCCTCATATTGAAACTTAAATAAATCCACAACATTGGGGTTAATCTTCATTATAGGTAAAGCTTTCGGTGACCGAGAAAGCTGTAAATGCGCTTGCTCAAAATGGTCGTTATACAAATGCGTATCTCCAAGCGTATGAATGAACTCACCATATTGAAATCCTATTACACTTGCCAACATCATCGTCAGAAGCGAATACGATGCTATATTAAAGGGAATTCCAAGGAAAACATCCCCTGAACGCTGATAAAGATGACAAGAAAGCTTCCCGTTATCAACATAAAATTGAAAAAGACAATGACACGGCGGCAATGCCATTTTATTGATCAAAGCAACATTCCAAGCCGATACAATATGACGTCGAGAATAGGGATCGGTTCGCAAGCTTTTAATAATAGAAGAGATTTGATCAATTGTATTACCTTCGTAGTCTGGCCAAGAACGCCACTGCACTCCATATACAGGACCAAGTTCTCCCTTCTCATCAGCCCATTCGTTCCAGATCCTAACGCCATTACTTTTGAGATAGGAAACATTACTATCTCCTCTTAAAAACCACAAAAGTTCATGAATAATAGACTTAACATGCATCTTTTTCGTAGTTAATAAGGGAAATCCTGCAGACAAATCAAAGCGCATCTGATAGCCAAATACACTACGCGTACCAACACCTGTACGGTCTAATCGATCCGATCCAGAAGCCATCACATGACGAAGAAGATTAAGGTATACTTGCATTCCCTTTCCTTGCCAATCTTCTTAATAAGAATATCATGTCCTATATATAACATTCTTGAAAAAAATCTAATACTTATTGCCAACAATCATAATATATTTGCTCATCCATGCATTATAGAGCGGAAAAGAAAATGCCTAGAGGGATAAAAAATCCCATAACCATCAACAGCATATATGATAAAGAACCAAAAACTGCTATCCCATAATTCCCTGACTCTTCTGATTAAAAAGTACTTAGTTTCGCTCATATGCACCACGAAACGATTTATTTTTATCAATAAACATTATTTTAATGACAAGACCAGGCAAATACGTGTATAATTAATGCGTCCTAGTTATGAAAAGGAATATGGCGATAAATACCTAATGCAATAAGCCTATTGGACCCGGGGGCAGTGCCCGGCGCCTCCACCATGTGTTTCTTGAGGGCTTTATGGCAATCAGCCTTGTCCTTACAGAGGGGGCGAAACAGGATAGACAAGGGGGTAAAGATTGGAAGTTCGCTCGGCATTGTACCACCGTTATCGGACTAAAACTATAGTTGCAAATGATAACTATGCTCAGGGAACTTCAACCGCTTTGGCGGCTTAAAGTCCTGAATTTTAAGTCCTGAAAGGGTTGCACTGACAGGCGGGGTTCGGGAGGCACCTGGCAACAAAAAGCCTCCTTTTGTTAAGTCTTACTATAAGACTTTTTCTAATCGGATGGATAAACATGAGTGGCGATCATATTCGTTATGATATTCTTGCTAAAGATGCGTTAAGAGGCTTTATAAGAACTGTTCTAACAGAGGTAGAATCTACAGGCCATCTCCCAGGAGATCACTATTTCTTTATAACTTTTCTGACGAATGCCCGTGGTGTGCGTATCTCCCCAAATCTTAGGAAAAACTATCCTAAACAAATGACCATTGTGCTTCAAAATCAATTTTGGGATCTTAAAGTTTCCGAAACACAATTCGAAGTAGGACTTTCTTTCTCTAATATACCTGAGCGCTTGATTGTTCCTTTTAATTCTATTCGAGGTTTTTATGATCCTTCCGTCAATTTCGAGCTTGAATTCGACGTTTTTACCGAAGAAGATACAAAGAAAGATGAATCGAAAGTTGATTGCGGCGCAATGCAATCCTCTAATCTTGACGAAAAAAGCAAAAAGAATTTAGCGTCAGTAGTATCATTAGATACTTTTAGAAAAAAATAATGGACTTGCATTATCTTTGCCAAAAAATACTATTTATATTCCATAAAACCGGTTTTTAAAAATTTAGATTGTAATTTCTATCCATTAAAGTGAAAAAATTTTAATGAGATCCAAACACAAAAACTAGTTTTCTGTTAAGAGACGAGAGGGTTTCTTCTCAAGAGAGGAATCTGCCTCAAATTTATAACTCGATATACGCATATTGCCATTGCTAAATTCAAAATCTCCTGAGATATTCGCTTTTCCCAAAGAATTTTCTATCCCCAAAAATCGAGAGAAATCACCAGAAGCAGAAAAAACACCACCATAAATAGGTTTGTATTCATCATCCCAACGAAGATTCCCTGATAAATCAATGATCAATGGATAAGAAACAGGAGACAGCGTCAACTGCACTGGTATAGCACTACCTTCTCCAGGAAAATTGGCTTTAAGTGAAAAGTTATTGCGTCCTTTGCCAAAATCACCACTGCCCTCTAATCGCAAAGAACCTTTTATAGAATTCCAAGAGAAATTTGGATCCAGATTAAAAATATGGACAAATATCTCTGCATTAAGATCAGAAATAAAATATGACTGATTTGATGCCTGATCAATGAGATTTATCTTCCCTTCCTTAATGCGAACATTTTCCAAAGCAATTTTATGAATTGGAACCTTTAAACCTGCTCCTTGAAATAAATTGTGATGCTCTTTCTTGGAAAACCGAAAATTTAAATTCGGCTTCTCTATGTTCATACGAGAAATTTGTATTGCACCTGATAAAAAAGGCTCAAGCTCTGCGTCCATCGAAAAACGCTCTATTCTTGATTTAAAAGAACTGTCAGCATTTTGACCTATGTGTATATCATTAAGCGTTATTGAAGGAGATGGCAAAATACGGGCACTAACATTGCCTTTTACTTCTACCTTACTTCCTATAAAAAGGCTTGCTTCATGTTCTAAACTATCCTTAAAACCTATGTAATCAATAAACAGAGGTACAATAAGCATTCCAAAAAAAAACATAGATACGCAGAACCCAAAAAAAAACAATACACGTCGTCCGAGCAAAACAATTTCCCTCGTTCAAAATCTCAAGATATAAAAAAAAATACAGTTGCGAATATCATTTAAATATCACCTTTCATCTATTCTATATCCCTCTATTACATCTCACTAAATCCCTCTATTACATCTCACTAAGCGCTTGATTAAAAATATCTTTTCTATCCCTAAATCATAGATATCCATTCAAAGATAGAAAAGAAAAATTTCACAAAAACCTATCTTTCCTTGCGAAAAAACCAGAAGATGGGGAAAACAACCTATCAATCAATTCATAATACACCTTTAAAGAAAAATTCTTATACCCAAAATACTCAATTTTCTCAAGTTATGAGATGTTCTTGGGAGATATCTTTATTTCTACACGCCGATTATTCTGACGTCCTTCCTGAGTATTATTAGTACTAATTGGCTTCTTAAAAGCAAATCCTATAGACTCAATCCTTTGCGGATTTACTCCAGATCCTATAAGATAGTTAACAACAGCATCAGCGCGCTTCTTGGAAAGAACCATATTGTATGCAAAGTTCCTATAGAATCGGTATGCCCACTGACTTCCAAATTTGTATCTTTAAACTTATCTAAGATAACAGCAACAGCATCTAAGACAGGAAAAATCACTGCTAATTTCAAAGCTATCAAATAAAAACGTGATATTTGATGGCATATTTAACATGATTTGGTCACCTATACGACTAACAGATATACCCGTATTCTGCAACTAGCTCCGCAATTCATTTTCCTGTTTGTCCATATAACCGCCAATTCCTGTTCCAATCAAAGCTCCTATACCTCCAGAAATCAAAGCATTATTACGTCGAGATTCAGATGAATCCCCTAGAAACGCCCCCCCTGTAATACCAGTCAACGCTCCCAAGAATGCACCTTTGGTTTTGTTTGAGACTTTCTTCTGACGAGTATAAGGATCTAGATTAATTACACATCCGGAAAGAAGAGACATTGCAAGTATGGTGATACTCAACTTTTTTATCATTTCAAAAAAAAACTCCCTTAAAAAACTCAAATCTACAACAAGAATGCGAAAAAAAAATGATAAAATCATCACTAAAAATTGTATTTTTTCAATTTTTTTTCATTATTTCCTTTTTTATCAAATATTTATAGTGATTATACCTCTCATTAACTCATAAAATCATGATGATTGTTGATGAAATAGAGTATTGCATGGCTAGAAATATTTTTCTCTCTCATACCCATAAATTGTGCTTTTCTCTCAGGATGAAAACCCTCATCCACCCAAGATGATTAATATTAATACCTACTAAAAAGTCTATTGCAATTGATTACGAATCGCCTCTTTCAAGAGAAGAAATCATTTCTATCACAAGACCATAATTTCTAGTATCCCGATATTCTATCGAATTTACTGGAAATATGAAAAACTCTTCACAAAATTCTTTCTCTGAATCTTATTAATCAAAACAAATACGTGAAATAAGGAATATTTTTTCTGTTATACTTTGAGATCCTCCCGTTCTGAAGAACAAGGATTTCTACTACGCTCAGACTATAGTTTGGATCATTTTGGTGGATTCCTGCCTCATACGAAAATTCATCACTGTATTATCGTTCACTTTATAGGAAAAAACTTAAAAAAAACCATTGTTTTAATTGATGTTTTTGATTGTGTTTGTCTAATTTTGTTAGGGATTAGATATGAGATTAATACCTCTTTTTCACAATACCATCCGTGTATCAAAATCCTAAAATGAAAGAAATTAGCTCTTGCGTAAAAGGGCTAATACCAACCATAGGGTTATAATCGATAGAATGTTAATTCTTCAATCCCTCAAAGCTTTTGATCAAGCAAAAAAATATAGACTGATAAAAGATGCAATTTCTAATTTATAGATCCCTTCACTCTATTGTACTTTAAATTGGTACAAAGTAATTTTATTAATTCATTAAAAAAAGAGATCGTTCATGATATCAAAAGAATACATTGACTTCTTTACTATTGTCATCAACTATTTTGTTAAATGGTTGTGATTGGTTAGACTCTGAACCTCGTAACGCTACTGCGGAGATAGCTCAAACAGCTATAACACCCCCCCCCTCTTCTAGCGGAAGCTTCAGAACATCAGAATCCATGGTTACAAAAGAAAAAGCTCCTCTTTGGAGGAGGTGGTTTTTGTAATTTCCGTAAGAGTTAAGGACAAGAAAAAGGAAACTTGGACTTATCCATTTTCTCTGTCAATGCTAAACTAACCTTGTTGATCTTAATGAAATAAAAAATATAAGATATTGATTTTAATTGTTATTTTAATATTTTTGTCTTATATTTATAGGGGCAATCTACCTTTTTATAGGTGCCCATCTATGAGCATTTCACAATATTCACCATTTAAAACCAATTCCGCCTTAATTTATCTTCTGTCCACCAGCCCTTTTAATCTCTTCCCTCCAGCAAAGACTACTTTGCAGATTTCGCAGGAAGCATACTCTCGATCCTCTTCATTAATGCGTTTGCAAAGCGTTCTTGCCTTACGCACCTCCCCTCCCCAATGCCAAGATTAAAAACAATTCAATGTCCGAGATGCGATTTGTGCTAGAGAACAGCAAAACTGGAGATACTCTAAAAACCAGGAACATATACTTCGGAACGTCTTGTTCAAGAAGATAAAATGCTCCTTTTAAAACAATGACTTATATATCAATAACCCTTTATACCCATTCTGGATTTTCCGACATGTTCTTTGCGTCAATGCCTTGATAACCCAAAGCTAACTCCGTGAATTTACCTATAACTCTTTGAGTTTTGGTGATGTTTTTAGGAGATATGTCAAAAGTGCGTGCGTAATTTTCTCCTCCTTGTCTTTACTATTCTGGGTCATCCTGTAATAGATAGAACGTATTGATGAAATTACGCAAAATTTAGAAAATACACATATGTGTTTTGTTACTGCAGGCATGGGTGGTGGTACAGGAACGGGAGCAACTCCAGTTATTGCAGAAATAGCACGTAGTAAGGGGATTCTGACCGTTGGTGTTGTAACCAAGCCGTTTCACTTTGAAGGTTCTCGTCGTATGCGTTTGGCAGAATCTGGTATCGATGAATTACAAGAGGCAGTCGATACCCTTATCGTGATTCCTAATCAGAATTTATTCCGGATAGCGAATGATAAAACGACATTTGCCGATGCTTTTGCCATGGCGGATCAGGTTCTTTATTCAGGGGTATCCTGTATTACCGATCTTATGATCAAAGAAGGTTTGATTAATCTTGATTTTGCAGATGTGCATAATGGGAATCCCTGCCGTATAGGGCTATATTTCAATTGAATCTTAGAATCGTGCAATCCCCTTTTCGAAAAATATCCTTTCATCTCTTATCTCAACCAACTAGAATAAATTTTAAGAAATCCTAGATTAATAGTATAAATGCGTTGTATATCATAATGATTCTTCTGCGAATTTTCTAAAATTTTTAACATGGAGAAAGCATGAAAACCCTTATCTTGCGCCACCCCGATGACTGGCATCTCCATCTCCGAGACGGAGAAACATTAAAAAGCGTTGTCCAAGATACCGCACGAAATTTTAGACGGGCTCTTATAATGCCTAATCTGATCCCTCCCATTGTGACAAGCGCTGATGCTCAAGCCTATCGTGAGAGAATTTTAACAGCATTACCTAAAGATCATCATTTTTCCCCTTTAATGACTCTTTATCTTACAGAGGACACCAATCCTGATGATGTAGAACAAGGATTTCGTTCCGGAATCATTCAAGCTGTCAAACTTTACCCTGCCGGCAGCACAACAAACTCGCATCACGGTATACATAATATTGATAACGTGATGCCTGTCCTTGAAAGGATGGAAAAAATTGGCTTGCATCTTTGCATACATGGCGAAATACCCGATGCTGAAATAGATATTTTTGATAGGGAAGTGGTTTTTATTGAAAAAATCCTGGAACCCTTACGCAAAAAACTTCCAAAACTCAAAATCACTCTTGAACACATAACAACACTTGATGGAGTGGAATATATCTTGAATTCTGCCAATATAGCAGGATCCATTACCGTGCACCACCTGATCATCAATCGAAACATAATATTTCAAGGTGGTATCAATCCGCATTATTATTGTCTACCAATTGCTAAACGAGAACAACACCGCCTTGCTCTTCGTAAAGCAGCTGTTTCTGGTGATCCACGTTTTTTTCTCGGCACTGATTCTGCTCCCCATATAGATTGTTTTAAGGAAACCGCATCAGGTTGTGCTGGTATTTATACTGCAAAAAACGCCATAAGTTGTCTTGCACAAGTTTTTGAGCAAGAAAAAAAACTTGAAAAATTAGAACGCTTTATATCTCTCAATGGCGCAAAATGGTATGGATTACCCGCGAATACAGAAAAAATTTCTTTAATACGGCACGATATCCCTATTAATTTTGATGAAAAACAGGTGACAGATGCAGGCTCTATAACTATATTCAACCCGCAGTTTCCATTATACTGGGAGGTAGAATGTTCCTCCTATTAGAGGATATCCTTTTTAGGTCAATGATCTTTAAAAGCGATATCATTGACATAAACCTCCTCAAAAGAAAGTATATATAGTGATTTTTAGTGGATTTTCAGAACCAGAAGTTATAGCAGAGTTAGTGGCTAAAATGCTCTTTGAGATTAAAGCTATCCATTTTTCTCCTCACAAACCCTATAGATTAACTTCAGGCATTGTCAGTCCTGTATATATTGATTGTCGCAAGTTGATTTCTTTTGCACGGGTCCGTTCAGCAATCATGGATTTTGCTACAACGACTGTACTACGTAATATAGGATTTGAATCTATTGATGTCATCGCTGGGGGGGAAACGGCAGGTATTCCATTTGCAGCATTCTTAGCAGAGCGTCTTGGCTTGCCGATGATTTATGTCAGAAAAAAACTTAAAAGCCATGGAGGAAAATCTCAAGTCGAAGGACATGTTTCCAAAGGAAATCGCATCCTCATCATAGAAGATTCTATTACTTTAGGGGGATCAATGCTTGATTTCGTCAATACCATCCGCAACGTTGGTGGCATAGTTGAACATGGAATAGGCTTGTTTTTCTATGGTATTTTTCCTGAAATACCCAAACGTTTTCGTGAGACCGGCATAGACCTTCACTATCTCATATCATGGCATGATGTACTAAAGATAGCTAAAACATTCAATTCATTTGATCAGGAAACCTTAATAGAAGTTCAGTCCTTTTTAGATGCCCCAATGCAATGGTCAGCAAATCATGGTGGGATTTCTCATATCTAAATTCAAAAAAGATTACTATTTGCTCAATTTCTGATCTTTGATAAATTTAGGGATGGCTTCCTATGCCCAATCTCACACACCCTTACTTTTGCTGCCTTGGTATATCTCCCGACAACGAACTACTCCCTTCAAATTTTCCACAATGTCTCCTATTAGAGGAAGAAACATCACCCTTTTGGGATCAACTGGCCCAGGAAATTCAAGGTTGTTTATCGGAACTTGTTTAAAACCAAACTGACTATAATAGGGAAAATCACCAATTAATATGATTGCTTCTGATCCATTTTTAGAAGCTGCATCAATTGCCATTTGTACTAATTTTCGTCCAATACCTCTCTTTTGATATAATGGACGCACTGCTATAGGACCCAAGATATGTCCTCTAACCGTACCTGCAATAATCGGAGTCATCCGAACTGACGCAATGATTTCTTCCCCATCAGCGCAAAGAAAAGAAAGATCTAAATCATGCATTCCCCGCTCACGCAAAAGCATCGCAGCTCGAACAAAACGCCCAGGACCAAAGGCCTCATCATTTATGGCACGAATAGCGAGATCGTAATCAAGGGATTCAGGGAAAAATCTAAAACTTTCCTTCATAAACCAAAGCTTTCTATTGAATAAAAAACAACTTTCAACCTCAAAAAAATATCCTCTTCATTCAATAGCATCTCTCTGCCACCTTATGAAAGAAAAAGCATCAAATCACTCTAACCAAGAAATGATAAAATTTCTAAAAACAGCAAAACTTGAGATCTTATCCTATAAAAGAAAAACAAAACAACACCCCCAAATTTCAGTAATCTTTAAGTTATAAAACATAAAACTAGGTATCGCCATATCCAATAACTGATTTTATTTCAACAAAATCTTTTGATTTCTATTCAGCTTGTTCTTTTCCCCCATCCCAATTGCTTATAACCACGCAAAAGAACTCTCATATCCTATTTCTGACTGTTAATTTCAACAGATTTAATCCGAAATTTCCTACAAAACCGATCGTACACGCTTTAAAATATACATAAAATAGCTAAAGCCACATCATGCCAATCCTTCAAAAAAAACCTATTACTACAGTAATATCTTCCCAAAATGAGAACAACAAGAACGAATTCCTCGACATCAACTCAAGGTTAGAAAAAAATTAAGGCACTGATTTTAATATATAAATTATAATTCTCTGTTAGTGATATGGCTATTATTAAAACGGAAATATTCAAAGCCACATCCCCCTTTAGCACCGCTATCTTTATTCATCCAAGAAATCATCGCTTCTATTTTAAGATTTCTTGACACAAAGAGAATATCCGCCATTTGATATTTTGTTTTTAATCTTGGAATTGGTCGTTACAGAGGTGGTTAGATTGTTCAAAACAAGCATCTTGAAAAATAAATATTCGCAGGATTTTCCACCTAATTCCCACCCTAATTTTCTGCTCTTCCCTCTTCATCATCCTCTAGAAAACCTTTTATTATTCTAGAAAACAATATCATATCCACGTCATCTAGAACCAACTCTTACCCTATATCGGCTCTAAATCATTAATCCAGTTAAAAACGTCTTTTAGAACCTCTTTTTCCATGATTTCTATAAAAATACGGGTCTTGAGAAGAATAAGTGTTTGCTCAAATTTTTAAGATCATTTTAGAACCAAGAACCAAGAACCAAGAACCAAGAACCAAGAACCAAGAACCAAGAACCAAGAACCAAGAACCAAGAACCAAAGCAAAATCCCAATCTTATAAATTAACAATTTGATTAAGTGGTTTATTCCACGTGAAGTAATAATGGCATAAAATCTTCATAATCATCATAGCTCCTAATTTCTTGAGTTCCAATACGGAAAGGATATTTTTTAAATGCATCCCTCCCTACCGCAGCCTATGAGAAGATGAGAAAAAAGAGAAAAACAATATAGGAAATATCATCGCTCTTTCCGTATCAACAGCTTTTTTTCAATCCGTCCAAATACCTACTATGAACTAAGAACACGCCTTATCAATGTTATAAACGACGACCTATCGCCGAACGTTTTACTTGAAAAAATCTAAAAATACTTCTTTGATAGCCACGACGGCTTTATCTAAATTTTCCGATTTTTTTACTGTAATCTCGATGAGAGTTTCTTTAGTTGATGTAGGTCACTGATGCCCCACCTACTCTCGGATTTTCACAGAATATACCACGAAATCTCTCTGAAAATTGAACCTTATGAGACACATAAACTCTCTAGGATATACTCATATTTCCAGAATATAAATGCCCGCACAATTCAGCGTTCTTGTAAAGACTGAGGTGTCCTGATGCTTGTAGATCCGGGTTATCTGAATTTAAAAGATAACGTCTTCTTCATCAAAATACAGAAAGCAAAAACGATTATTACTGTGGAGATTTCAGATTATCTAATGGATCTTCTTGAAATAACTCCTACAGGCAAAGACACTTTTAAAGATAATCAAGGAAGTAAGTGCGTCGGCGTGATTGTGATAAATCATGATTTGAGATTTTTGAAGATAATAAGAAATACTGTGTCAGCCGAATATTGCCGTTTTGAAAAGAATAGCCAAATTTTTTATTTATGATTCAGAGATAGTTGCCAATCAATGGGCATATATCCATGATCTTGAAGATACTTATTCGCCTGAGAAAAATGGCGACAACCAAAAAATCCATTGTGTGCTGACAATGGAGATGGATGTGCCGCCTCAAGAATAAGGTGCCTATTCTTGTCCAAAAGATTCTTTTTCTTCCGAGCAGAAGCTCCCCATAACATGAAAACAATATGTTGACGATGTTCGTTTGCTAAACTGATAACAGCATCCGTAAATATTTCCCATCCTCGTCCCCGATGAGAAGCAGCCCGTCCTTCTTCAACTGTCAGTACTGTATTCAGCAAAAACACTCCCTGCTGTGCCCAATATTCTAAGCAACCATGCGCAGGCGGAATAAACTGCACATCATCTCTCAATTCTTTGTAAATATTAAAAAGAGATGGTGGAATGCGAACTCTTGGAAGAACACTGAAACAGAGTCCATGCGCTTGACCATAGCCATGATAGGGATCTTGTCCGATTATGATCACTTTCACTGCTGTTAATGGCGTGAGATCAAAAGCACGAAAATACTCGGATCCTTTTGGGAAGATTCTTTTGCCTTTTTGTTTTTCAGATACAAGAAAATCTTTAAGGCGTCGCATGTAATCACTGCAAAATTGACTTTCCAGCAAAGATTTCCAACTCTCATGAATTCTAACGGATTCCATAGACATACATTCCTGTTCTTGATCTTATAAAAATTAGTTGGAATACGGCAGAAAGAATCGATCGGATTTTTAAGATAACTCGTGAAGGAGGTGACAAGATTATTGGATTTCTTGGATCTTCCCCTTACTATGTCCCTATCTTGTTTTCTCTTAGCTTCAATATCTACGAAACACCATTTCCATACTTGCTCATTTTCTTGAGATACGACACCTGGAATATTAAGAAAACAATATAGACAAAACAATCATCTGAATAACTGTTCCAATAACATCATCAAACAATACATTGAACAACAGGAAATGCCGAACTGATTTTTAAAGTCTCTCGGTCTTTTTTGCTTTTATATTCTCGCCCCGAACAATGGAGCTTGACTTCTTTTTGATAAACTTCTTATGTCCACGAAACCATAGGGGGCATTGATGATAAAATACTTTCTACATTACCCCCTGTTTTTAATCCAAAATTAGTTCCTCTATCATAGAGAAGATTAAATTCTACGTAGCGTCCACGACGCATAAGCTGTTCTTCACGATTTTGTTCCACGAATGGAAGATCATAATTACGGCGCACAAGTAATGGATATATGTCGACGAAGCACTCTCCCAAAGCGCGCACAAAAGAAAAGTCAGCATTAAAACCTCCTTTTTCTTCAGGTGAATGGAGCCTATCAAAAAAGATTCCTCCCATACCTCTGGATTCTTGTCGATGCGGAAGGAAAAAATACTCATCACACCATGCTTTGTAATGTTCATAATCAACTATTTTATGCTGACCACATAATTTTTTCAGGGAATTATGAAAAAATAAAACATCTGTGTCATCTGATTTGCGTCGAGATTCCAATAAGGGCGTCAGATCCATCCCACCACCAAACCAATATGAACCTGTAATCATCATACGTGTATTGATATGAACTACTGGAACATGCGGATTATAGGGATGAACAATCCCTGAAAGACCAGTCGCCCAAAAATATGGGCTCTGTGACGTACCTGGAACTTGATCTCTAAAATCCGATGACAATTCTCCGTAAACTGTTGAAACATGTACGGCAGCCTTTTCGAAAACCCTGCCACCGCGTAAAATTGACATACGACCTCCTCCGAGATCTTCTGTTTGATTTTTATCACGCAACCAATCTTTTGTTTGAAAACGCCCCACTAGAAAACTTGATCTAGAACTCGTCAATTCATCTTCCAGTCTTTCAAATTCAGAGCAAATAATTTGTTGGAGTTTTTGGAACCATCTTTGTACTGCTATTTTTTGCTCTTCAATATCATCCGGAAGACCTAATGTTATTTCGGGCATTTCCATGTCTTTACTCACTCTATCAAAGATTTAAACAATTTTTCTATAATCAAAACAAACCAGAATTAATTTAATCCTAGGGCATATATTTTTACAATAAAATTTTAATATATTTTCTTATCTAATGACACACGTATACGTGTATAATTTGGAATTAATAACCTCCAAAATATGAACAGTACCGATGATGAAACTGCATAATCCACGAATTGAGTTACGAAGCAAAAATTAAAATTTACAAAATCAATTTTTTACTTCATCTTCTGCAAAATTATTTCTGTACAAAAGGACAAACGCCTAAATACCGAACAAATAGCATGCTTTTTTCTTTATTTTATTGAGATATACGTCGTATTTTTTCTCCCCAACTTATCCATTCTACTAGATTAGAACTGAGGTATAAAAACAGGAAAAATATCCTCTAAAAAATTTGGAAAATCTCGCAAATGGCAATAAATATAATATTTTATACGTATTTTAGACGAGAAGAAAGGAGAAAAAGAATCACAAAAAACACAAATACAGTAATGTTTTCTCCTCAAACAAAGATCAGCTACATAAAAAATAATTTCTGCATAGATAGTCTATGCTATTTTTTGATATATTCCAATATCCTCATATCTTGACCGGCAACCTTCATATAACGAGTAATGGCACGATAGACCGCACAGCTTCAATTTCTTGAATACTAATTCAATTAGGCTCTTAAGATTTAAGAGAAAATTCAAAAAAAAATCCAGAAACCACTCTTTGCCATATTTTTTATATGCCCTTTAAATTGCTAGGGTATTTGGTATTCTTCGTCTGATATAGTGCTTCTAATTCTCTCCAAAAATCTAAACGTTAACTGGATACCCGATATCCCATGGGGTAAAACACTGGATAATCCATGAAGAGGCTTGCCGTACCCTTTTACTGCTCCTAACCAAACTCCGCATACAAGAAAAAGAGGAAGATAGGGAGGAGTACTCGTTAGCAGATATCACAATAGATTCTAACGTCCATTATGAAAAGAGAAATAACAATGAAGCAATAAATTTTCTAGCTTATGGTTTCAGCGAGATGATCTTTTTACAAGATTTTTTGCTTTGAAGCATTGTATAAATTTTGCCGATGTTTTCTTCTTGTGCAATTATAGATTGTGTCAATACTCATTCCAAGAGGCACATTGATTACGATCATTCTTCTCAAAAAATATCATCTTGCACTAATTGCATGATGCATCTCAATTGTGCTACAAGGAAGTCGCTATTTTGCTTTCCTCAATCAAGCGAAGAGATATATCCTTACAATTCTGTTCAATCCCTATTTATAAGAAATATTCTCCTTTGACTTTTTGCCTTATCGTGATGTATTTGATAATAGAAAAAGAAAGCCCTTGTAGCTCAGCTGGTAGAGCGCCTGATTTGTAATCAGGAGGTAGCAGGTTCGAGTCCTGCCGGGGGCACCATTTAAAAATCAAGTTATTGATTTAACTAAACATTTTTCATTATTTGGTCTTGCCTTTTAAAAGATGGGACATGATACATGTCTATAGACTGTCCTATTTTTTTAGTGTCAACTCTAAATCTTTTTTAACGACTTTTTTCACAATAAAATCCGCGAATCAGAAGACCCCCTATAAATATATTGAAGATTTATATTTTGTGCAGTATGCCCAACAAAGTTGAAAAAATACGAATAATGCAAAAAAGTATTGACATGACATTGACAAAAAAAAACCATAGGTCATCTACCCTCAAAAGAAATATCACATGATTCTCGGGCAGTAGCTAATTACATGTTAGAAAAATCAAGAGTTAAGAACCAAGGTATAGATTCTCTAAGTGTTATGAAGCTTTTGAAACTTGTTTATTTTGCACACGGATGGTCTCTAGTCTTTTAGTAATATACCTCTTGTAGACCAGTCTCCTCTAGCTTGGCGATACGGACCTGTCTATGAAGAAATTTATCATAGTTTGTCAAATTGGGGGAAAAACAACATTAAAACCCTTATTATTAACGAAGAAACTAAACTGCCTTATTCGGGAATATTTACCGAATACCAAGAGAGGGTGATGGATTTTGTATTAAAAAAATACGGGAAGTATAATGCTTATGTTTTATCCGATAAAACACATCAATCAGGTACGCCTTGGGATACTTCATTCAGTAAATGTGGAATATATTCAAAAATATCTAACGATATAATGCAAAAACATTACACAAAACAAGCAAAAAAAGCGGGGATTTCTAAGATATAATGGGTAAAGAGGGGAAAACCGAAGCAATAAAATCAATCACAAAGAAATACTAGATGAGCATCAGTCTTCTATAGAAAGTATAGGAATCGTACTTGAAAACCTCCAAAAAGAATCAGATGCACTTAAAGATCTGCAATTACAATGTACAGAGTATGTAGAGGAATGCACAAAGGAAGTAACGAACGCGCGCCGATGGAGGAATGTATTTTCATGTTCTATTGCTGGGTATTTTATTGTTTTTAACAGTTGTGTACTTTCATTGCTCGATTATTTTGAAACACACCCTAAAGCATTATGGCTTATGGTAATTAACAACAGCATTCTTTTGATAACACCGCTTACATCTTATGGAGAAAGAAACAAAAACGATTATTATCCTCCTGCTATAAAAGCATCTATAGATATAGCGTTAAAAAAGTTTGGTAAGCAAAATTAAGCAAAATAACGAACCCTAACCTTTTAACGCTTCTTTTTAACGATTCCATCTGTATACCAGAAACCGAAAATAAGTCCTGTGACATCTTGAGAAAATAGGCTTAGAACCTCAAAAGGGTCACAGGGGAGTTTTTATTTATATAAGTATTTGATTTTTGTTGATCGAAATATTTCCTATATTATTTTTATCCTCATCGTCTTTTATCCAAATTAACTATGTTGTTGCAGTTTGTTTTAAGACGCACTCCGAACACGCATCTATCTATTTTTCCTTCGGCTTTCTTGCGAGTTACAGCAAATCATTTTTCTCCTAACTTTTCACCTATCGTTTTGGTTTGGAATCCGTTCCAATTTCTATTGTAGTTAAACTCTTCTCTTGCAAATTCATTGAAGTTTTTGGCTAGTACTGCCGATTTCTCGTAATAGCCATCCCCTACTTCACACCATAAATCTATCCATTTCTGGTATATATTCAATCCCCCTCTTTCCTTAGCTTTTGCTTTTCTATAGTCCTCTGACATACCCATATTTTTATCAAGAGAATCGCTAACGGCGAATGCATCACTCACATCTTGAAAAGAAATACTATGCCCTCTCGCTTTCAGCGGTATTATTCACAAAGTGAAAAGAGGTGTCTTACAAAAAATTAAAAAGGGTCAATCAATTATTAAACAAAATCCCTCAATATATTGGGAAAATCAGCGAATACAATGACGAATCATTCCCCATATCGAATGACTATGGCATATAAATCACTTATCATCATATCGTGTCTAGAATTTTATCATTAAACCTTCAGAAAATATTCCTTAGAATCAACGAACGTGTCTTGACGCAACTCAATGCGAATCGTTAGTATAGTCTATCGATAAATGAAATTATATTGTGGTTTTCTGTGATCCCTCTTGACAAAATCATCCAAGATCTCCGTATCATAGACGTATGGAATGATCGTTATCAGTATATCATTGAATTGGGGAAAAAACTGCCACCACTTCCGAAGGAAAAACTTACACAAGATAATAAAGTAGTCGGATGTACTAGCGCTATTTGGCTTATCAGTCATATTGAAAACGAAGAGCAAGATCCAAAAATGTTCTTGGAGGGTTTTTCAGATTCTCATATCGTTCGCGGATTATTATACATCATGATAAGCATCTATTCTGGCAAAACTATCCGTCAAATAGAAAAAATAAATGCCATACAATCGTTCAAAGAGATCGGATTAATCGATCATTTATCTCCGCAACGCGCAAATGGCTTGCACGTGATCATGGGCGAAATTCGCAAGAAGGCGACACTTTCGCATAGAATTCGTTCCTCTTAAAGAACTAAAAATCTTTCAGTAAATTGCCCTTATATAGGAAAAATACAGCACATTCCTCCATCCTTCTCCCTTTCCTCATCCCAAATTTTCTTTTCATTTTATTGTACTATTCTTTCTTCGCAATAACATTTTTCTCTATCCTAATCATTTCATATATATTTCTTCTGTAAACTTATCCTCATGACTTTCGTAAACAACAGAAGCAAACCACATGCTTTAGCAAAAAAAATCTATCCTATTGAATTAAAAACAAAAGAGAACATCATCGTCGTGAATATATATGTAAATTCTGATACTCGGTTAGAAATATGTTTTTGTAATCACGCAACTTCTACTTCGCTCATTCTTGCTCTTGCTTTTTCTTTTGCTTTTGCTAAAAATATTTTGAGAATCAGAGGAAAAGGACAACAAATCGTTGTTTCTGCCCTCCCTCCATGCGAAAGCGGATATGAAAAAAATTTTTTAGCTCTTTTGGGCGAAGTGCATGCAAGAGGAGAAAAAGAGCATAAAAACTCTCATCTTATACGACAAAGAAAGTATCAATTTTTCTATATTATAGTTTTTTTGCTGAATTTGTAGTAAAAATCTAGACATTTTTGCACTTTAATGTAATTACAATCTTGTGTACAAGAAAAGCTTTTGTTACGTGAACTATTCGTAGTATACATGAGAAGCGGTCGTGGCGGAATTTGGTATACGCGCAGCGTTGAGGTCGCTGTAGGGAAACCTATGGAAGTTCGAGTCTTCTCGACCGCACCAAAATTAATTGGATTTTTTTACGGAATTGTATTGTTAAGAAAAGATATAGATATCTCAATGTTTCCTGAGGAGAATCTTCCTCCTGTTCGTTGGTGGACGACTGATTACCCGATTCCTTATGAACAATCTCATAAGATCATGGAACATGAAGTCCAATCTATCCTAGATGGCGCAGCAGAGCTTGTCTGGCTTCTTGAACACCCCCCTCTCTATACTAGTGGCACAAGCGCACTCCCTCGTGATTTGCTATGCCCTGATCGTTTTCCGATCTATCCCACAGGACGTGGCGGTAGCTATACTTATCATGGTCCTGGGCAACGCATTGTCTATGTAATACTTAATCTTAAAAAACGTCGCAAAGATCTACGCTGTTTTGTAGTTGCCCTTGAAGAAATTATCATTCAAACCCTTAAAAAATTAGGCATCTGCGGTGAACGTCGTGAGGATAGAGTTGGGATTTGGGTAGCTCGTCCCGAGAATAAAACTCTCGGAACAGAAACTATTCCTGAATACAAAATCGCAGCTCTTGGAATAAGAGTACGCCGATGGATCACTTTCCACGGATTCGCGCTGAATATTTCTCCAGATTTGAGCCATTTTTCCGGAATTGTCCCTTGCGGCATCCGCCAACATGGCGTCACTAGCCTCAAAGACCTTGGGAAATATTATCCAACACAATACATTGATACAGTCCTTCGAGAATCGTTCGAAAATATCTTCGGTCTCACAACTTCATATGAAGATAAAAGGCACATTATATCCTAAATTGCCTCTATTTTTAATCAATACGACTGCAAAACGTCAATACGATTAAATATAAAAGGACTTTTTAATTATTTTAATATCTAAAGAAATATCTTCTTATCCGTAATTCGTGCCATAAAATTTCAAACAATAAAGCTTTGATTCTACAATTAAATCCTTATCCTCTATATCAAACACTTCCTCATAAAATATCAATATTGCTGATTTTGCGACTTAATTCAGAGGAGGTATATCACCTTTCTGCCAATTTTCTTGTATTTGCATCATAAAATCCGAAAAATTGTCTTTAGCAATGGCATCTCTGATCTTTGCCATAAGATCCTGATAGTAAAAAAGATTTGCCCAAGAAAGTATCATACCCCCCAAAGATTCATTGGTATGTATTAGGTGATGCAAATAAGCGCGAGAATAATCACGCAACGCTGGACAATCGGATTCTTCATCTAAAGGACGTATATCATCCGCATGTCTTGCATTGCGTAAATTTATCTTGCCAAAACGAGTAAAAGCTAAACCATGTCGACCTGAACGAGTGGGCATAACGCAATCAAACATATCCACACCACAATTTACTGATTTTAAAATATCATCTGGTGTACCGACTCCCATCAAATAACGTGGCTTTTCAAAGGGCAATTCTGGCAAAACATGAAACAAAACATTCAACATTACATCTTGTGACTCACCAACAGCTAAACCACCTATAGCATAACCCTTAAGATCTAATTCCTTCAATTTTATAGCAGAAATCAATCTCAAATCAATGTCATCTCCACCTTGAACAATACCAAACATAACTTTACCAGGCTGATTTCCAAATGCCACAAGAGATCGCTCTGCCCACCTCAAAGACAATTCCATCGCTCGTTTAATTTCTTTGCTGCTTGCCGGTAACGCCAGACATTCATCAAGTTGCATTTGTATATCAGATCCTAGGAGACCTTGAATCTTTATCGAATCCTCTGGTGACATCCGATGTGAACTACCATCAATATGACTCCTAAAAGTGACACCTTGCTCATCCACCGAACATAGTTTCGAAAGAGACATAACTTGAAAACCACCAGAATCTGTTAATATGGGATGTGGCCAACGAATAAATTTATGCAGCCCACCCAAACGAGCAATGCGTTCTGCACCAGGCCGCAACATTAAATGATATGTATTTCCTAATATGACATCAGTTCCTATAGAACGCACCTGATCAAAGTACATAGCTTTCACTGTTCCGGAAGTACCAACTGGCATAAATGCTGGCGTCTTAATATTTCCTCTAGGAGTAGAAATATTACCTAATCGAGCCTCACCACTTCTAGCTTTAATATCAAAGCGAAATACTCTATTCATATCCATACTCAATATTTCTATCAATCAAAATAATACATCCTTACATCAATATAAGAT
>NZ_JACETX010000015.1:25804-27932 GCF_014048425.1 Candidatus Liberibacter sp.
AAAGCGAAATACTCTATTCATATCCATACTCAATATTTCTATCAATCAAAATAATACATCCTTACATCAATATAAGATGCCTCCGAAAAGGGAAGATACTGAACTTTTTAACACAAAGAATAATCTCCTAGTCATACTTATAAAAAATCCGAAAAGATATACGAACAGTAAAATATTTCAATCGAAAATCATCTACTCTCTCTAAAATTCTAAAGATGCCTTTGATATCCCATATAATCCCTCGAAGATACTATCGTTTACGAAAGAGTAAACTAGCATCACCATATGAGTAAAAACGATACGAATGAGCAATAGCATATTCATAAATCGTTTTTATCTCTTCTATTCCACAAAATGCTGAAACTAACATCAATAAAGTTGATCTGGGCAAATGAAAATTACTTATCAACATATCCACGACACGAAAATGATGTCCCGGAGTTATGAAAATATCAGTTGAACCAGACCACGGAGCTATCATCCCATCTTCTGTTGCAGCCGTTTCTAAAAGACGCAATGATGTTGTTCCAACAGCAATGATACGTCCTCCTCGAGACTTTGTCGCGTTTAAAGCTTGTGCTGTCTTCGAGTCTATAAAACCCATTTCACTATGCATAACATGATCATCAGTATCCTCTACCCTTACCGGCATAAAGGTAGCTGCACCAACATGCAATGTTACAAAATATACCTGAATACCAGAAGAAATGAGTCTGGATAAAAGCTCAGATGTAAAATGAAGACCAGCCGTAGGTGCAGCAACAGATCCCTGAATTTTAGCGTATATCGTTTGATAATCAATTTGATCACGCTCATCTACGGGACGCTTTCGTGAAATATAAGGAGGCAATGGAAGAGTTCCTACTATGGCAATCTGCATATCCAACTCAATACCTGATTTTTCAAAAGCTAAAAGGATTTCTCCTGTATCCCATTTTTCCATAACAATCGCATCTAATTGGGATTGGGAATCTTTCGCAAAAAAATGAACTTTATCCCCTTTTCTCACTGCTTTACCGGGACGCATATAAACACGCCAACTGTTGGAAGAAACACGCATATGCAAAGTACAAGATATGTTAGCTTCAACATCTTTTTCACCACGCAATCGTATCCCTCTCAATTGAGCAGGAATAACCTTGGTATTATTAAAAACAATCGCATCATGAGGTTTTAAAAACATATGCAAATCACGTACCAAATGATCTGAGATCATCTCGGAAGAAGATAAATCCGGATGCACAACCATGAGACGAGCACTATCCCGCGGAGAGACAGGTCTTAGCGCGATCCTAGAGTTTGGAAGATTAAAATCAAATTCCTTAACCATCATGATTTGTATTTTCCTCTTAGAAATTACCTGACTTTACTATTTCAAATTACCATAAGGTCATCCGAGGATGGGAAAAAGTATCCTATCTATAGGGAAAAGATCATTTTATCTCCTGATCAACTCTCATATCTACCACGATCAGAAGATTATTTATACTGCGTACAGCAATCAATAATAACCATATTCGAAGCAAAAATTTTCAGCTTATTTATAGCGATCTGTTAAAAAAAGAGAAACAGGCTCAGGTGTAAAAGAGGTGATATCACCTTCTATCGAAACAAGATGACGCACTAACGTAGAAGTTATATGCCGAGAATTTTCCCTAGAAAAAAGAGGAACTGTTGTAACTCCCGAAAAAAGACGATGATTTACAGATGCTATGCGCATTTCATAATCAAAATCTGTTACGTCTCTCAAACCACGGATGATAACCTGAGCTGAAATATCCTTTGCCAAATCAACAGCCAATCCCCCGAAAGATACCACCGAAACCCTTGATAGACTCTCTGGTATCAAATGAGCCACAGCTTGCATGATTAATTCTAACCTCTCTTGAAAAGACAAGAAGGTTTCTTTTTTAGACGGATGAGAACCAATAGCACAAACCACCTCTTCAACAAAAGAAAGAGCCTGGATGAGTATATCCATATGCCCATTTGTTACAGGATTGAAAGATCCTGTATAAATAGCCTTTCTAATCACAGATACAACCCTTTTTCCTCTGATTGATATTAGCGTCTTTTATTTGAAGAGCTGGTGTCCATAAAACATACTGCTCATTCAAATCGCTCATCT
>NZ_JACETX010000016.1 GCF_014048425.1 Candidatus Liberibacter sp.
CCCCTTTATTATGGCTTTAACTATGGCTTTATAACGATCTCAGCCGTCTTGCTGTCTATTACGCAATCCATCAAAGCGGGGATGATAGCAATAGAAAGTATTCACGATAAAAAACGGGATGTCACAATGCCCTGAAGACGCTATAATTCTTAGCATTAGATACTATAATCTGAAGCCGTTTATAGGATATAGAGACAGAAGAAGTTTCTATATTCTATGCATTGATTATGATCTTCAAGTGTATGACCATTAGCAAAACACCCTACCCCGAACAGGAAAAAGAAAACCTTTTTGCGATATATATCCACACACAGAAACTACATCATATTAACCAATTATAGTTTTTGTGGCATTTTTATTTGCATTACGGTAAATATAGTGCCGTTTTCCGATGGTTTCAATGCATAACTGTGTTTGCAAAGAGGGTAAACCCTTGTTGCCGTTATCCGGTCAAACTCTGGATTAAGGGGGATGTTGTTTTACCTCCCTCTTTTTTAATGGATGGCGACGAATAGATCACCTCCATTGGATATAAAATAAATTAAAGTATATTAAGTATATAAATCTACTGGACATGAAAAAATCCCCCCATTTAGAGGAATAAAAACAATTAATTTCTTATATACGACACAACAAATCAAACATACGTCAATATTTTCGAATAATACCAAGTCATTAGCTAACTTTTTGTTCATAATATTTATTTGCTATTTTTTTTAATTCTTTAAAAATTTTTTCTACGAGAAACGCAAAAGCAATTTATTCCCATGCAATTACTGAAGAAAATTCTCAAAAATGACATGGGAAATAAAAATGCACTACACTTATATTATCCAAAAGATTATGGGAAATACGCAATACAACGTTCAAAAAAGACACAATATACGCATCCTCATTTCTGTGTATTACAATTTTCCTCATCTACTGATAGCAGAACAACTTCACGACGATTGAATTGGGATAAAACTAAAAACGAAAACCTGAACCAATAGTAGCGCTATGTGGCGATAATGTATTTATTTCAGAAAATTGGTAATGATACTCAGCGAATACAGTCGCATTGTCAGATATCACCTTTTCTAAACCAGCCCCTACAAAAAATCCTTTAAAATTTGTGTCGATGAAGTTCAGTCCTCCAACTCCGTAATATAGACCATCTTCTATTGAAAATCCTGCGCGAGTCGCAATCTCTACAATATATTTTTCGTCACTATTTTTTGTGTCTTTTTTAGAAATAGCATCAGCACCATCAGCACCAGCAGTAGTAGAACCAGAAGCAGCAGCAGTAGCCTTAGACAAAACCATCAATCCTTCTGCACGAATACCATAAACTAGATCACCTACCTGCGTATCATATCCAAGAGTCAATCCTCCCTCAAATTGCTTTACATCGAATCTACCGGCAACTTTTAAATTTGTGTATAATCCAGTCCACATGCCATCATAATAATCCTGATATTGATCACCTTCACCGATATCACTGACAGGAATCCTGTTCTCAGCAGGAGATTTTACGGAATTATTAACGAAATATCCTTTTACAGGAGAAGAATCAGATGCAAAAGCATTACCAGAAAAAATACAGAAAGTTATTGCTAGATAAAACAAATTTTTCTTATTAGAATTCACGGCACTTACTCCATAATAATTAATAAAAATTTACCAAAATACGCTGATATTTACTGCTAACCTGTTAATTGTCAAGAGATAAGTTGTCACAACTTAAATACTACTATTTTCCATTTCAAAACATTTTTACAAAATATATAAAAGAACATATTAAGGCGATTACCCAAAAAATATTTTCTATCCTGAATAGTTTAAATCTAGTAATCACGCAAAGGGCGGAACGTCATCCTATGAATTTTGCTGGGACCATTTTCTTTTAGAGCCTGCAGATGTTTTTTTGTAGGGTAACCCACATGAGAATTAAATCCGTACTCTGGATAAGTGTTATGGGCAAGTTTCATGATACGATCACGTGTTACCTTTGCAACTATAGAGGCAGCTGCAATTGATAGCGAATACGAATCTCCTTTTATGATTGCAAAAGCTTGGCATGGAAGATTATCAGGAATACTCCGTCCATCTATAAGAACAGCTTTAGGAAATATATTTAACCCATTAACTGCATGCTGTATAGCATCAAGAGTTGCTTTATGGATATTGTGCTTATCTATATAATGATGCTCTAACGAAGCAATGGAGACGACCGAATTTTTAATTATTTCCTCATATAGGTGTTCTCTTTTTTGAGATGTAAGCTTTTTCGAATCGTCAATATCACGAGGAATTCTTTCTGGATTGAGAATAATTGCTGCTACCACAACTGGCCCTGCGAGAGCGCCACGTCCAACTTCGTCTATTCCTGCAACTGGCCACAAATCTTTTCCCTGGAGCATGATCTCAAATTCAAAACTAGGCTTCTTCTTTTCCAATAAGACAATATCCAGAATCTCTTTTCTTTCATTATAGACGACCATATATTCTATTCTTCCTCATTTTTTAAAGGATTTTTCTTCTCTTTTACAAAAATATTAAAACCTCACTCCTTACAAAAATCATATATATTTCTGACTGAATACATTGAATATCCCACGCGAAGAGAAGAATTTCAGTGCAAGTAGCAATTTAGCACCCAATTTTTCTTGAATATATAACGCCATATCCAGGTTTTTTAGAAGTTTTTTCTTGTCGATTAAATAACAAGATGTTGAGAGCATGGAACTTAAAAGAATTCTTCGTAAATCAGATGTTTATGTATCTCTTTCCTAGCTCTGGTCACAAAATCTGGTTTTTTTCTGCAAGAATTTATCTTGGGCGCGCGGTTGCTTGTTTCTGTTGATATTTCTGCAGAGCTTTCTCTCTTGGAGGCGCGGTTGCTTGCTGCTGGTAATGTCTAGATACAAATGGTTGTGGATGTTGGTTCTAAAAAGACACAAACAGTGGCGACGAAAAACCTATTATCACACGCTTATGGCGATCATTATCTAATAAAGCGTCCACGGATTCCTGAAGCATTCTCTTCTCATTGCGTATAATAAGCACACACAATTCAATTAATCGCTTCAAGCGATTATTCCTATATATGATAGAGATTGTGAATCGTGTAGAATTTTCGCTTGTATTCGCCAATTATCATGAGAAATTTTCTGAAAAACCACATGATCGATTCATATTACTACTTTGGCTTTAGGTTAGCTTCTGTAGTTTTTCCCCAATCCAATAGAGAAAATTTTCGTATTTCTAGCACTCATTGATTATAGTCAATACAATGATTTTCGGGGAATTCTCCTATGCGTCGTATTTCCCATTCCAAGCGAATTCCTGATGTATCCAAAACTTTCGTACGTACCATCTCACCAAGATATTCTAAATCATATCCTGTCGCATCTCCCGTGTTGATCATAAAATTACAGTGCAATTCCGATATTTTAGCACCTCCGAATTCTAGACCTCGACACTTAGCTTGATCTATTAATTTCCACGCAGAATACCCAACAGGATTTTTAAAAGTCGATCCTCCTGTTTTTTCCCTTATGGGCTGCACGGATTCACGATGATGATGAACATCTGCAATAGCAGAGCGAATGATCTTCTCTTCTTCTGGATAACCTCTCAATATAGCACGCGTTACAATCAAATCATCTGCAAGTGCAGAACAACGATATCCATATCCCATATCCTTCTGCGAGATAATATGTTCATTGCCGTCGCGATCAATAACATGAACTTCCACAACGCATTCAGAGGTTTCACAAGCATTAGCACCTGCATTCATCACTACAGCTCCTCCAATAGATCCCGGAATCCCATAAAAGAAGTGCAATCCTCCAATGCCGTGACGCATTGCTAATGTAGAAAGCGCTTTGCCGGAACAGCTCGCACCAGCAACAATACTCAGGTCACTTCTGACTTCTACGTGACCAAATCCATTATGCGACAATCGCAAAACAACGTTTCTGATACCAGCATCACGTACAAGAATATTTGAACCAAGGCCAACAACTGTTAAAGGGAGTTCTTTTGGAAAAATCTTTAAAAACATCTTGAGATCATCGAGGTCCTGCGGCTGGAACATGATTTCAGCATTACCACCAGTACGAAACCACGTCACTTTCCGCATCGGAAAATTTTCTAGAAACTTTCCTCTCAAGTTTTTTGCTTGTGCTTTGAAAGAAATAAAAAGCTCCCTCATGACTCATAACTACATATTATATCGTGCAAACACTATTCTGAGTAACAAACTCAAGTTCCTTGACAAAAGAAGTTGCCCATTGCGTAATATTTCCCGCTCCTAGAAAAATAACAAAATCACCTGGCTTGGCAATATTAACAACTTGGGAAACAAGATGATCAAAGGAATGCAAATAATATGCCCTAGTATTTCCATGTTTATTGTCGTTGATTTTGGCAACCAATGCCTGTGAATCAAAACCTTCTATAGGCTTTTCTCCAGCCGCATAAACGGGAGAGATAAGCACATTACTCGCATGAGAAAAACAATTGCTAAATTGATCAAACAAAGAAGAAAGTCGTGAATATCGATGTGGTTGGTGAATGGCAATGATGTTTCCAGGACAAACCTCACGAGCAGCAGAAAGAACAGAACTTATTTCTACAGGATGATGCCCGTAATCATCAAAAATATGCACATCATTCCAAATACCAAGCAGAGTGAATCTTCTCTTGACACCAGAAAAGGAAGAAAGCCCCTTGGAAATATCTTCAGGTGACAGACCAAGCTTGCTCGCTACAGCAATAGCAGCTGTAGCATTGGAGACATTATGATTCCCAATCATTGGCAAAATAATATTCTTTATTTCTACAGGGCTTTCATCCTCATGTCCGCGCAGAGTAACATCAAATACTGATCGTTCAGAGTATTTGCGTACATTGGAATAACAAACATCAGCCTGAGGATCTTGACCATAAGTAATGATTTTACGATTCTTCACTTTTTTAACAAGAGATAATACTTCAGGATGATCTAAACATACCACTCCAAAACCATAAAAAGGCATATTGTCAATGAAGTTATAAAAAGCAGAACGAACAGCGTCAAAAGTACCATAATAATCAAGATGTTCTGGATCAATATTTGTAATCACTGCAATATCAGAAGACAGTTTTAAAAAACTACCATCCGACTCATCCGCTTCAACAACCATCCACTCACCTGTACCTCTGCGTGCATTGGTTCCATAAGAATTGATAATTCCCCCGTTAATAACAGTTGGATCCATATTCCCTATATCAAGAAGAGTAGCAATTAACGAAGTCGTGGTCGTTTTTCCATGAGTCCCAGCAATCGCAATAGACTTTCGGAAACGCATAAGACCTGCCAGCATTTCAGCACGACATATAATCGGCAAATTCTTTTTACGCGCTGCAATACATTCCAAGTTGTCCTTATTAATCGCAGTAGAAACAACAATGACTTCAGCATCCATTATATTTTCTGCTTTATGACCGATAAATACCTTAATACCTTGTTTTCGAAGTCTCTGTATATTCTGGCTCATGATTTTATCTGATCCTTGGATCTGATAGCCGGTATTATGCAAAACCTCAGCAATGCCGCTCATCCCTATTCCGCCTATTCCTATAAAGTGTATAGGTCCCATTAACTGTGGAATTTGCATATACCTTCCCTTCTTAAACTAGAGATATCCTCTCTCAAAGCCAATATTTCAACCACGTTCGAAAGCGACGATATAACTCCTGGGTTTCCTTGTGCAGCGGCTTCTCTTGCCATGCTCACGATCTTTCCCGATCCTTTAATCGGATAGCTTGTATTATGCAAAACTTCAGCAATATCGCTCATATCCCTTCTATCCCGTCTATCTAACAGCTGGTATTTGACGAGTCCTATAGAGTGTATAGATCCCATTAACTGTGGAATTTGCATATACCTTCCCTTCTCAAACTGGAAACATCCTCTTTCCGAGCCAATAGTTCAACCACATTGGCAAGAGACGTTATAGCTCCTGGGTTTCCTTTTGCAGCAGCTTGTCTTGCCATGTAAATTAAACGATCTGGCTGTTCCATAGCAGCAGAAATCGATGCTGCTAATCTTTCCGGAGTGAAAGAATCTTGCGATAAAACTTCAGCTCCTCCTCCTTCCTGCAAGAACATGGCATTAAACTGCTGATCATGACTAATAGCATGCGGATAAGGGACAAGAATAGATGGACGTCCTACAACAGAAATTTCGGATACCGTCGAAGCTCCTGACCGACATATTAACAGATTCGCTGAGGAAATATACTCCTCTATATTCTCAAAAAAAGCAGAAATCTCAACTTTTAACCCAATTTTATCATACTTCCTTTGAATTTCTTCTCTTTCTTCCAGTTTAACTTGCTGCGTGATAACCAATCTTTGACGCTGTTCTAAAGGCATTAAATCTATAGCTTTAGGAACAACTTCTGAAAAAATTTTTGCACCTTGACTTCCACCAAAGATCATAAGACGAAAAGGTTCTCCCGAATAGCTCGCTTTATAAGGAATAACAGATGCTTTAAGAAGAGCAGGACGAACAGGATTTCCCGTTACAACCGTTTTGCGCGATAAATGTCCTTTTTTTTGTAAAAAAAGCCCGAGAGCGACAATCTTGACCCCAAAAGACAAAAGACGATTTGCCCTGCCCATAACAACGTTTTGTTCATGTATCATAGTAGGTATTCTCAATATTATCGCAGCAAACAAGGGAGCTAAAGTTGAACATGCTCCAAAACCAACAACAGCTTTTGGTTTTGTTTTTCTCATAAGCCGCCAAGAAAAGACAAAACCTTTCCATAAAAAGATCATGGAATGTAAAAAAACAATGGGATTGCATAAACGAATCTTGAAGGAAGGAACTTCGTGAATATCATCAAAAAGATTGTTTTTAGAAAAATATATGCCACGATTATCCGTCATGAGATGAACAACATATCCACGTTTTTTTAATTCACCAGACAATGCCACAGCAGGAAATACATGTCCCCCTGACCCTCCGGATACTAATAATATTTTATTATTTTCTGGCATATTGCGACCTCTACAATGTATTATAACGACGAAATGCGAAAAAGACGACTTTCCGTGGCGCGTCTCTCTGGTCGATGACGTGTCAAAGAGAGCAGAAAACCTATTGTCATACACATCCCTAACATTGAAGATCCCCCATAGGATATAGTCGGCATCGTCATACCTTTCGTTGGTAGAATTTGTAAATTTACACCAATATTAATGGTCGCCTGAAAACCTATTTGAAGAGCAAGACCTACCACAGCCAAGCGATTAAAATAATCGGGTTCCTTAAATGAATGCAAAAATGCACGCACAACAACAAAGGTAAAAATACATAAAATCATCATGCAAAATAGGATGCCAAATTCTTCTGCCGCAACAGAAAAGACAAAATCTGTATGACTATCAGGAATAATACGTTTAATTGTGCCCTCACCAGGTCCCTGACCAAACCATCCTCCACGTATAATGGCCTCACGTGAGCTATCTATTTGAAAAGAATCCCCTGTTCCTGTAAAAAAATGATTGATGCGATTGGCTACATGGGGCATCGTCTTATAGGCAAGTACCGAGCAGAATAAACCAAAAATACCAAATGCAATAACCAACAACCAGGAAACACCCGTAGCAAAAAAAATAGATCCCCATATAAAGGACATGAGGACACTCTGACCAAAATCAGGTTGCGCAACAAGCAATGCCACCACAATTCCGAATAAAATCAGAGAAAAAAGATTGCCTGGAACCTCTGGTTGACGTGCCTGTTCAGAAAAAAGCCAAGAACATACAACGATAAAAGCTGGCTTCATAAACTCAGAAGGTTGAATAGAAATTCCTGCGATATTTAACCAACGCCTAGCACCTTTAATTTCAACGCCAAGGAACAGGGTTATCAACATAGCAGTTAAAGAAAAGAACAGAATAATGAGCGCTATTTTTCTGATTTGCTCTGATGAAAAAAAGGAAAAGGATATCATCACCAATATAGAGGGAAAAAGGAAAAAGGCATGACGCTTAACAAAATAAAAGCTATCAAGTCCGAGTTTTTCGGCAACAGATGGTGACGAAGCAAAAGATAGCATAAAACCTAAGCCCATCAAAAACAAAAATGCCATGAGGGAAAAACGATCTATGGTCCAAAACCAATCTGCAAAAGGGCCTCTTTCCGTGCGACTCACCATGGCGACTGCCTTTCTTCATCCACATCAACGAGCATTTTTACTCCCTTTACTGCAGAAACACACGACATGAACGCAAATCCTCGTTCTTTGAAATTCTTATACTGATCAAAGCTAGCTCCTCCCGGAGAGAACAAAACAACAGAAGGCAAACCTGATGCAACGGCATCGTTAGAAGCGTTTATAACGGCTTTATCGATATTTTTAGAGATCTCAAAATGTATTTTTCCCTCAAGCTTATTCGCTAAAACATCTGCAGCCTTTCCAATAAAATACGCTTTAACAATTTTTGACAAGAAAGGAAAAAGAATCGAAACATCATTTGATTTTAATAAACCACCCGCAATCCAATAAATACGTCTTTTTTCTGTTAATAAAGCTTGAAGAACAGAATCCATATTTGTGGCCTTAGAATCATTGATAAAAACAACTTCTCTTACTTGGGCTATTTTTTGAAAACGGTGTGTTAGACCACGAAAAGAAGAGAGGGAATCTCGTATCTCGTCAATCTCCAAACCCAATTGCAAACAAACTACAACGGCTGCAGCTGTATTTTGGATATTATGACATCCAAGATTATCCTTTCCTGAGAGATCCATAAGCACGTTTGAAGTTTCACAAGATTTGAGATAAGAACCATCAATATACAACTCCATATCTGATGATGTGGGTTGAGACGATATCCGAGTGATCTCATGACCTGCTGCAACGATATTCGATGCAATTCCTTCGCATAAACTATCATTCATGCAAACAACGGCGTGACGACTCATCATCACAAGCCTTTGTTTGATTGCAGCATAACGCTCCAAGGTAACATGCCTCTCAAGATGATCAACAGAAAGATTTAACAGAACTCCAACAGAAGGATCAATCGTTGGTGTCAATTCTATTTGGTAAGAAGAGCATTCAATAACGTAAAAACGATCAACAGCAAAATCTGCAAGACTCATCACTGGATTACCAATATTGCCACCCAATTGTACGTCACGAGAATTTTTGCTCAGGATATGGGAAATTAATGCTACCGTAGTAGACTTACCATTCGTACCAGTAACAGCAATAAATGGAGAATTCACTGCAGAGAGACGTCTCTCTCGTACAAATAACTCAATATCTCCAATAATTTCAACTCCAGATCGCTTAGCCAATCCCACACACCAATGTACCTGAGGTCCTGTTAAAGGTGCACCAGGAGATAAAATAAGAGCAGCAAACTGCGACCATTGAACGGAGCGAAAATCAGAAATATCTATACCGAGACTTTTTGCATGCGCCAAGGATCTAGGATTATCATCCCAAGCAACAACGCGCACACCAGAACCCAACAAAGCTTTAGCAGCGGCCAATCCCGAAATACCCAATCCAAAAATTGCCACAGAAGAATTTTTAAAACCAATTATTTTCATCAAAACATTAACGCACTTTCAAAGTCGAGAGCCCAATCATAGCTAATATTACTGCAATAATCCAAAAACGAATCACTATCTGACTTTCAGTCCAGCCTTTTTTTTCAAAATGATGATGGATGGGAGCCATAAGGAAAATACGCTTACCTGTAATCTTAAAATACATGACTTGAATAATAACAGAAAGAGTTTCGACAACAAACAATCCTCCTATAATAATCATCACAATCTCATGTTTTGTAGAAACTGCAACGCCTCCAATCAACCCACCAAGTGCGAGTGATCCCGTATCTCCCATAAAAATAGCAGCTGGCGGAGCATTAAACCATAAAAAACCAAGTCCTGAGCCAATGACTGTTCCAAGAATAACTGCCAATTCGCCTGTACCCGGAACAAAATTTATTTGCAAGTAATTCGCGAAAATAACATTCCCAGCAACGTAAGCAATAAAAGCAAACGCAGCAGACGCAATCATGACCGGCACAATTGCCAATCCATCAAGCCCATCCGTGAGATTAACAGAATTAGCTGCGGATACGATAACAAAAGCACCGAAAGGAACAAAAAATATTCCTAGATCAAGCGCCAATTCTTTTAAAAAAGGAAAGAAAACAGTCGTATTGGTCGTAGCACCAAATAGTGTCGATTTAGTAGAGATATGTAAAACATAAACCGCAAGGCTTGCAATCAAAAATTCCGCCAAAATCCTTGTTTTCCACGACAGACCACCTGAATGACTTTTGGTAACTTTCAAATAATCATCACAAAAACCGACACCACCAAAGCCAAGTGTTACCAAAAGCATGATAATCACATAAGGAGAAGACAAATCAGCCCATAAGAGAGATGAGATAATGATACCAACCAAAATCATCATTCCCCCCATGGTTGGTGTCCCAGATTTTTTAAGATGTATAGGTAAATCTTTGATGCGAACGGGTTGTCCTTTCCCTCCTTGATATACACTTAAGATACGAATCATTTTAGGGCCAAAGGCAAAAATGATAAAAGCAGAACTCAGAAATGCTCCCCCCGTTCTAAAAGTTATATATTTGAAAAGATTAAAGAATTTTATATACTCTGAAAATTCAACCAACCAGATAAACATTACATTAAAACCTCTTTATTCTCTCTCAAACAACTCAGGAAACTTCATAATTCACTCTCAATTAAAGCAAACTTCGCATGACATGATCTCCCTTTGAACATTTTGTTTTATCCACTTTAAGGTAATATTTTGAATTCTTGAAGCAATGATTTAACAATGTGCTGAAAATTACTCGCTTGAGAAGATTTAACAACAACGACATCACCCACAACGAGAGAAGAGCGTATCAAAGCAAGAAGGTCATCCACATTTTTACAATATTTGATATCAATATTTTCCGACAATGCTTCTTTCAACATCCTCATATGTATACCACTCAACCAAACATGTGTGATTTTATGTGATAATAAGGTCTGTGAAAGATTTGCATGAAAAAAATCCGACCTTTCTCCCATTTCACACATATCCCCTAGCACTGCAATGCGACGTCCTTTTTCATGCGGAGCGATTTTAGCTAAAACTTCTATTGCAGCCTGCATAGAAGCAGGATTGGCGTTATAACTTTCATCAATAAGCGTAAAATACCCCGATTCTAAAGCAAGCTTATAACGTTTTCCCCTTCCTTCTTTAGGTTGGAATTCGGAAAGATTCTTTATCGCCTTAGCAATATCCGCAGAGAAAAAGGAAACGATACCCAATGTTAGCAAAATATTGTGCACCATATGCTTACCAGGAGCCAAAATCCTAACTTTTATTGTCTTATCTTGGATTCTTGCTGTCATCCAAGATTTCTCAGAACTTTCCTTGACCTTAAGGAGCTGAAAATCAGAGATACAGGATTCTCCAAAAGAGTAAACTTTTTTGATGCCCATAGCACGGGATCTATCTTGGAGAAATTCAAAATAGCCGTTATCACGATTCAGAACGACAGAGCCGTTTTTTTCCAATCCTTCAAAAATTTCCGCTTTAGCAGAAGCAATAGCATCTATCCCAGAGAAATTTCCTAAATGTACAGGAAAAATATTGGTAATAACTGCAATATGTGGGCGCACCAATTGCGTCAAGGAACGAAGTTCCCCTGCATGATTCATACCAAGTTCAAAAATCCCAAAATCAGCATCGTCTGGCATACGCGCTAATGTGAGTGGAACGCCTATATGATTATTATAAGAATCCGCACAAACATGCGTTTTTCCATAAGACGATAATGCAAACTTAAGCATCTCCTTAGTAGTCGTCTTCCCTACAGATCCAGTAATAGCAATAATCCTAGCCTTTGAACGAAGACGCGCAACAACAGCGAGCTTATGAAGAGCAGCTAAAACATCATCAACCAAAAGAACAGGAACAAATAATCGTCCTATCGAAGCACTTTTCTGCTTATCAATAACAATCAAAGATGCCTTTTTTTGAACCACATCAACGACGTAGTCATGTCCATCACAACGCTTACCCTTGATGGCAAAAAAAGCCTCACCCGGCAGTATTGAACGACTGTCTATTGAAATGCCTCCCACGTAACCTTTGGGTGCTTCTCCTACAAATTGTCCCTTTGTAGCACGGCATAAATCATTCAAGCTCCATAAGCGATGCACAATGAATATCCTTAAATATCATATACTCATAACACGATCGGAAAATCCTATCGACATGATTCCCAATTCAAATAATATATATAACATTAGCTATTTATTAATCCTTTATGTGATTTAACAATAATTGTAGGCACAATTTCTGGAAGGAAAGAGTCCTCCATCAAGATCTATATCTATTGAGGCATTTAGTCGACTGATATCTTCGTATTTGATTCTGAGAGTTTTTTTAGCCTCTGTTGAACTACAAGAGGAAAGTAGGAGGACCGCTATGAATTATGATTTTTCGTTTTTCTTGATTTCCTTCATAGTTAAGACTGTCTGTGATGATGATGATGATGTTATATTCTTTTCTCTTAACTAATGGATATTAGAGGAAATAATATAAAAAAACAGTTATCTATTGGTGGATTAGTTGTATACCTAAACCACCTATCCACCAATAGTATTAACATCCAAAGAAGCTTTATCTTCTTTTTATAATACGATCAAAAATTCTTATCGTTATACTTTCCCCTCCGCTAATCTAAGCGAGCGTTTATGAAAATGCCTCCCACGTAGCCTTTGGGTTTTTCTTCAATAAATCGTTTCTTGGTAGCATGGCAGGAATCATTCAAGCTTCATAAAACGATGGACAACTAATACCCTAAAATCTCACATATTATCCCGGAATCAGAAAATCCTACCGTTATATTCCCACTACCGATCTGAATTGTTTCATGCCCTTTGCCTGCTACAACCAAAACATCGTCTGAACGCAACATAGAGATGGCTTTACGGATAGCCTCTCGACGATCTCCTTCTTCAATAAAAAGATCAGAGCCATTTATAATTTCAGAACGAATTTTTTGGGGATCTTCGGAACGTGGATTGTCATCTGTCACAATAACCACATCAGCAAGTTGCAAAGAGATTTGTCCCATCAATAACCGTTTTCCTTGATCACGTTCACCTCCACAACCAAACACAAGAATAATGCGACCTGACGTAAAAATTCGAACGTTCTCTAAAAGACTTTTGAGAGAGCTAGGATTGTGAGCATAATCCACATAAATTCTTCCACCATTTACAGTTCGATGAACCAATTCAAGACGTCCAGAAACAACTCCCAATGTTTCTAAAGCTTTTATCACTACGGCGATATCTATACCTGTTGCAATGCATAATCCAGCAGCGACAAGAGCATTTTGTACTTGAAATTCTCCACAAAGAGGAAAATTGATGTTGAAAGTTTCTCCTTCAACAGACAAAGTGATTTCCTGTTTATCGTCTCTGCGAACGATTTTTTTCAAGTGCACGAATGTCCCTTTGGAGCCTACTGAAAGCACATGGCAACCAGATTTCCGAGCACGAATCATAACCTCATCCGACCAAGCATCATCTGCAAAGACAATCGCTGGAGATCCTTTTGGCAACAATTCTTCGAAAAGACGCATTTTAGCCTTGAAATATGCCTGCATCGTTTCGTGATAATCTAAATGATCACGCCCAAGATTTGTAAAAGCTCCCGCAGATAATTGTACCGCATCAAGCCGGTGTTGATCTAGACCATGACTGGAAGCCTCAATGGATACATGTGTCACTCCCTGAGAAGAGAAACGGGAGAGTGTCTGGGCAAGGTAAACAGGATCAGGTGTCGTTAAGCTATTATCGTCCTTATATTGAGATGAAATAATACCTGTTGTGCCGATCTGAGCGGCGGAAAAACCGGCATACTGACAAATCTGCCGCACAAAAGAAGCAACGGAAGTTTTTCCCGATGTTCCTGTAATCGCAAATATGATATCAGGGTGATTTCCATACAATCTTGAGGCAATAATAGACAAAAATTTTCTGATATTATCAACAAAAAGTATCGGCATGCCTGAATAATCAAGCTCTGCAAATTTTTGCAATACATCCGAATTGGGCATCACGATGGCAATTGCACCTCTCTGCAATGCTTGTGCAATAAAACTTCTACCGTCGACCTTATTGCCAGGAATAGCAACAAATATCCACCCTGGTTGAATACAACGGCTATCTGAGGAAATACCAGAAACCTCAGAGTTTTTCCATTGCATAGAAAAACTCAAACACTGATCGGCAACTTCTGGAAATTCCTTCTGGATCAGATCTTGTAACTTCAAAAAATCCTCCCTTTAAAATATAGGATAAAGATCGTTGGATAATTTTCAATAAATCCACAACGATCTTTGAATATTCTTAAAAAATTACTAGCAATAGCAACAGATATCTACCCTAGTTTAATATAACGGCTGTCTGAGGAAATATCAGAAACCTCAGAACTTTTCCATTGCATAGAAAAACTCAAACACTTATTGGCAACTTCTGGAAAATCCTAACGTAGCATTCATATCCTATTTATACCATCTGCTAGCTGATTTTTCTCCAACTTTAGGAGAATCAATAAAGCTCAGAACAACATACTGAGGATTGCTTGTCGGGCAAAGCTCCAAAAAAGAATTGCAGTTAAAGGCATGAGAATAACGTCTATCAACAACCTTTTAAGCCATACCAGACACCATATCAACCTCAAGCCCAAATAAACCCAAAACAAGCCCATACTACAAAACGAAAACTCAGTTTTTCGGATCTTAGAGGTACCAATCCTCATCCATATCTCCAGATAACTCTCGTAACCCCGCACACATACATATGCCATCATATTACCCTTCCCCCGACCACTGAGCCTCCTCTATCAAGAAACTTATCCCCCTCACCAGAGGTCCATACCGGTTTCACCACCAACATCAAATCCCAGCACAAATGCTTATCTTCATGAACTGTCAATCTCAGTCATAACAGAAAACATTCAACATAGCTGCATACAACAGCTGTCTGACGAAATACCAAATTCAAAATTCCTCCTTCGCACGACAAAATTACTCCTTACGAAGTACTGCGAAATCCTAAGAAGCTCACCACGTATCATCGATACTGAGCAACTTCTAGAAAATCCTTCTCTATTAGATCTTGTAACTTCAAATTATTCCGCTGTAGATAAGCCAGAAGATGGAGGATAACGAGGTCTTATAGACCCCTGTTTGATCTTGATATAAGTTTCAATACGTGGTGTCCTTTTCCCACTTTTAAACCTTAATAATATACCCTTTGAACAGCTGGTTATCACTAAAATAGAGAGATTTTGATAGGATTTGCGAGCCATCAGAAGCTGAGGGACTTTTGATGCCTTTAAAAACTCCAAAACCATAAAGACATAACGGATTGGGCTGTTTGTAACTGCGATCTAGGGACCTCTGTCAAATAAGTTAAGAAAATAATAGCGGATCTACAATATTATGAATACCATATGACATCAAATCCTCCCTTTAAAATATAGGATACAGATCGCTGGATACTTTTCAATAAATCGACGGTGACCTTTGAACATCCTTAAAAACGGGTTTTACACCCAGAATAGCAGCTGATCGACGAATGATTTCTCCTACCACAGGCGCAGCATTCATACCTGCTGTGAGCTGATTTTTTTCTCCAATTTTAGGAGAATCAATAAAGCTCAGCACAACATATCGAGGATTACTGATCGGGAAAATACCCAGAAAAGAATTAAAGTTAAAAGCATCGGAATAGCGTCCATCAATAACCTTTTGAGCCGTACCGGTTTTACCACCAACTTCAAATCCTGGCACAAATGCTCGTCTTCCTGAACCGTTTATAACTCCCTGGCGTAATAAGGATACCATACTATCACTCGTACTTTTTTTGAGAACAATACGAGAAACTTTGGAAGCCTCTTCACGACTACGAACTAAAAAAGTCGGAGGAATAAGCCGGCCTCCATTCACTAGTGCAATAGCAGAAACCGCAGTCTGTAGTGGCGTAGTTGCAATACCATGACCAAAAGAAGCCGTTAATGAATGAATTTTCTTCCACGGAATCGGCTGAGTTGGCGTTTTGACTTCTGGTAATTCCGTTTCCAATTTGGTCAATAAACCTAATTTGTGCAAAAACTCCTGATGTTTATTAATGCCCACAATATCAGCAATTTTAGCAGCTCCAATATTGGAAGAATATTGAAAAATCTCCGAAACAGTCAAAAGACGCCTTTGAGCATGAAAATCTTTAATGAAATATTTGCCTTCTTTAATGGGATAACGTGCATCCAGGCTATCATTTATCGTCAATAAACCGGAATCGAGTCCCATAGCAATGGTAAAGGCCTTAAAAGTTGATCCCATTTCGAAAGTCCCATTTGAAATGCGGTTGAGCCAACCTTCTGTTTTTCCTTCTATCAACTTATTGGGATCATAGTCAGGAATAGAAACCATAGCGATAATTTCACCCGTAAGAACATTAAGTATGACCGCTCCTGCCGATTCTGCTTGATATTTTATTTTACTTTCAGTCAATACTTCATGCACCATTGCCTGCACACGCAAATCAAGTGATAATTTGATGGGCTTGAGAACTTGTCCTTCAATCTCCTCTATCTTTGTTGTTGGCAAAAATAAAAGTCCTTGCATATCAATAAATTTTTCCATTCCTGCCATCCCACGATTGTCGACATTGACATAACCTACAACATGTGACGTTACCGAAGAAGAAGGATAGAAACGGCGTTTTTCGGGACGAAATCCCAGTCCTGGAATTCCAAGATTTAAAATATAATTCTGCTGTTTGGGCGTAAGTTGGCGACGCAACCATTGAAATCTTGACTTAGAGGATAGTTTTCGACGCACCGTTTGCACATCCAGATTAGGCAATACGGTCAATAATTTTTGTATCACTTCATCAGGATTGATAATCCTATACGGCTCCGCATACAAAGAAACCATTTTTATATCCGTCGCCAGAATTTCTCCATTCCGATCAAGAATATCAGGACGTGAAACTAAATACGACTCCGATGATATGGACGGAAATATCGTTTCAATCCGCAAAAACCCATAATGCAATAATCTCCATCCAAGAACGATATAAATACTAATAAAAGCCAGTATGATGATGAGGATCCGGTTTTTGCTACGTTCAGTTATTTTTTTATGCTGAATTTGAAAGAGATTTTCTCCACTCGCTAAAAGATTGGTATCATTTATAGGCAAAAACATTTGGTTTTTTGCCATGTTTATAAAGGGAAAAAACATTTTAGTGCCCTAAAATTTCCGAATTAAGGCTCCATGTTTTCCGCCTTAAAATTCAATTCATCACCTCTTTTTGAATCTACTACATCCAATTTACGGATATCCGATACTTTTTTTGCACATCTAAAATTTCTTTTTCTTCTGGAAAAGATCGCAATTTCAATGTCAATAAATCAGAAGGCGAAATCAAATTCACTGGATTCGTCAATTGTAATTGCATTTTTTTTTGATAAAAAGAGACAAGTCTTTTTAGCCTAGAAGGTTGAGATAATATTGCCAAATCAGCTTTTAGTAAATTAATAGTATCTCGTTCCAGTTGCACTTTTTCCTGTAGAAGACGAAGTTCGTGTCTTTTTACTACTGATTGATGCTTGATCAAGTACGTCATCGTCATAGCTATTGCAATAATCACAATGATAACCAAATCAAACGTTTTTAGCATGTCCAATCCTAACTTGAGAAATTAAAGGTAATTGGGGCAAATGCATAAAAGAAAGAGATCTCGGCATAGGAGGCGCAAAAGTGCGAATTCCAACACGCAATTTGGCAGATCGAGCACGCCTATTAGTATCAATATCACATTGAGTAGGAACAATTACCTTCTTTGTTAAAAGCTTAAAAACGGCGGGATGAGCACGAGGATCCAGCATATGTCGAATAGCAGAGACCTTGCCAGCACGACTGGAAAAAAAATTTTTCACAATACGGTCTTCCAGAGAATGAAAAGAAACAACCACAAGGATTCCATCACATCCCAGAACCTTTTCTGCTGCTAATAATCCTTGTGCAAGCTCTTCCAATTCATTATTTACAAATATGCGGAGCGCCTGAAATGAACGTGTCGCTGGATGAATGCGATATTTTTCTCTAAAATGCGATATTTTTTGGATCAAAGAAGAAAGCTCTCCCGTTGTACGAAAAGGAGAAACCTGACGATGTTTTACGATAGCACGGGCAATACGAGAAGCTTGCTTCTCTTCTCCTAAAATATTCAAAATATATGAAAGATCATTAACATTAGTATGATTCACCACATCCGATGCTGATATACCATCGCAAGACATGCGCATATCCAAGGGTCCATCTTTTTGAAAAGAAAATCCCCGCTCAGCATTATCAATTTGCATAGAAGAAACGCCCAGATCGAAGACAATTGCATCAACACCATCGGCGGGCACATATTTATCAAGTTGAGAAAAATTTGCGTTTAAAAGAGAAAATTTTCCCTCAAAACTTTTTTCCAAATACTTTCCTTTTGAAACCGCTAACGGATCACGATCTAATGCAATAACATTTGCACCCTTTTCACAAAAAGAACGGCTATAACCTCCTGCTCCAAACGTAGCATCAAGAATAGTTTTTCCAGGAGATGGATTAATCAATGAAATAACTTTTGATAAGAGGACAGGAACATGATTCTCTGCACTCTTGACAACAGATGATGATGATATACTTTGGGTGCACCCAGATTCCATTGCGATATTCCCTCTACTCTTTACTTTTGAGAAATTCGTGGCCAGCGCTCATTCCTTGCCTCGTCTTGCATCGCCTTGAAAGTTTCAGGATTCCATAGCTGAAAGTGATCTGCCCTACCAACAAAAGTGACTTCATTTTCAATTCCGGCAAATTCACGAATGAAATCCGTTACCATAAATCTTCCCTCAGAATCTACTTTCAAGAAAATTCCTCCACCGTGAATCAAAAGTGATAGTTGGTTGGCTTTGATTGAAAAAGAATCGTATTCCTCAATCTTCTGTTCAAAGCGTTCCAGAAGTTTACTATCCCCTATGCTTATAGCTGGAAAAAAAAAGTCCTGAAAACAATATAACTTACTAATACCACGCTCTATTAAAATCGCTCGAAAAGCTGAAGGAACAGAAACTCGTCCCTTTGCATCGATCTTTTTCGTTGCATTTGATAAAAAACGGCTCATACGAATTCCATTCTTATACCAATACCTTATACAACACTTAAAACTTTCATAGTTATTAACAATTTATGGGATATCATGGGATGATTTGGGCGTCAATGGGACAAGACTGTTCAAATAGACTGAACTAAAGTCAAATTGAGAGCTTTTATGACATGACCAAATCGTGATGCGCTCTCACTACGTATATCAATACTAACAAAAATATACGGATAAAATGGATGCTATCTACACTAAAATAATGTGAAAAATACTATAGAATAAACGAATCTATTAGGATACAAAACGATCTCTCATGGGAAAAACATAATCATGAAACTGTATTCAATAAAAACTGATAAAAAACATATAAATATAGGAAAACATGTTTTTTTTATAAATTATCTGAATCTCATAAAAAAAAACAAAAACATAAAAAATTTTTAAAAATATCCTTCATATCGCACAAAGGCAAGACATCAAGCATTTCTGCAACAACAACCAAAACTGGTAGATAAAATATAAAACGGAACCACCGATATCTTGAAGAAAAAATCCACAAGAGCAAAGACAAGCCCTCAAGCATTATAATGCGAAAGATTTGGTTTAAAAATCAGCAAGATTTTTTGCATATCCGAAAAAGATCTTCAATATTCGAGAACATCGCGATAAAACAAGGAGACAATTCGTTTTAATCCACCATGCATTTTGACGGGATTTTTCTCGGCAGGAAGAATGCCAATATACAATTCCAAGCATACTCTCAAAGAGATAATTCGAAAAATAACTGATTTCCAGTTGATCTATAAGCCGGGTTCTGTATGGTCCTATAAACTAGGACGTGGTGACCATTCATCTAGGATGACGTTTACACGTCACCTCATGCGACCTACCCGGATGATTGAATCAAAAACATTTCTGGAGCATTTTACTGCTCCACATCACCCCTATTTGATCTTGCTCCCGACGGGGTTTACCCTGCCATCCCTGTTACCAGGAACGCGGTGGGCTCTTACTCCACCATTTCACCCTTACCTTTATTTGCACAAAGGCGGTTTGTTTTCTGTGGCACTTTCCCTAAAGTTTCCTTCGCCGGACGTTATCCGGCATCGTGTTTTTGTGGAGCCCGGACTTTCCTCACCTCACCAGCATTTGACATACCACTAAAGCGCGGCCACCCGATCAACTGGAATACCAGTCAATACCAAAAATTGGCAAAAAATACCATAGAAAATCTTATTCAATTTACAAAAAACATTAAAATAATTTGGAATCGAAGCGATTTATTGTGTAAAGATGATGGTTTTAGGGTTTCATAAAAGGTATTATTGGTGTTATTATTATGTACTTATCGTTAATTAATCTTTTTTATAAGTTGGCTCTATGACTTATCAAGGACATTGCATCTTTGCAGGAGCGAGTATCATTTTTGCAAGAAATGCGGAGCTTTCGCTCAATCTAACGCATGGAAGATGGACACATCTTATTGCCGGCGTGTTGATAGCTTGCCTTATACCAGATATGGATCATCCTAAATCTTTTCTTGCGAGACGTTTGAAATTTATCTCTATTCCTACGAGCAAAATATTTGGACATAGAGGCTTTACACATAGTCTTATAGCTGTTTTTATGTTTTTTTTTTTACTACATCGAAACCTTTCGTCTATTATCCCAGCAGATTTTATGGATTCCATGATCATTGGTTATATAAGTCATCTTTTAGCTGATTCCCTGACTGCCGGTGGAGTCCCGCTGTTATGGCCATTGCCTTGGCGCTTTCGTCTGCCAATATTACACTCACAATCTCCGATAAGAGAGTACATATTTTGCATATCACTACTGGCATGGGCAATAATAAGTTCCTTTTAATCTGCGCAAAAAACCACAAATATTACAAGAAATTCCCCTTAAAATATTTTTTATCTTATTGTAATGAGAGGTTATTCTATAAAATTCGCAAAAAAAGCCTTAGGGTTTTATTAAAGAAGGAAAACAATGACTATTCGTCTTGTTTGGCTACGCAACGATCTTCGAATTACTGACAATAAAGCTCTACATGCCGCCTGCAGTGATCTTGAAGCAAAAGTTCTGGTAGCATTTATCGCCACACCTAAACAATGGCAAAAACACGGCATGTCGCCACGTCAAGCTACATTTATTTATGAAAATCTGTTACAAGTACAACAAGCATTAGCTGAACGAGGGATAACCTTAACGTATCATCAGTGTGATGATTTTGATCAATCAGTCATATGGCTGCAAAATTACTGTCATCATGAGAAAGTAGATGAGCTTTTTTATAATCGTCAATATGAGCTAAACGAGCGTGAACGAGACCAAAAATTAGAACGATACCTGGAAAAGAGGGTTGTTTGTAAGAGTTTTGATGATAGCGTAATGTTGCCTCCAGGTAGCGTATTAAACAATAACCTTCAAATGTATAAAGTTTATACGCCTTTTCGTAAGGCATTTATCCAGCATCTCAAGAAAGCGGATCTCTCTTCTTTGCCGGCACCTAAAATCCGACACAGCGGTTCTATATCACGAGGAAAAATCCCACACCCTTTTGATTATCCATATCAAGAAGTCCCAGAAATCTTTCCTTCTCATGAAAAATCCGCAGTGCAACGCCTACGGGTATTTTGCAAGGAAACGGTACAATACTACTTTAAACAAAGAGATATTCCTGCCATTAAAGGAACGAGTAGTTTATCTCCGTATTTGGCTATTGGCGTTATTTCTCCTCGCCAATGTTTTAATAGGCTGCATTCTGAATATCCAAATTTACTAGAAAGAATCGACAGCGGGGCTTTCCATTGGCTTAATGAACTCATTTGGCGCGAATTTTATCGTCATTTAATAGTGGCATACCCATTTTTATGTATGGGAAAACCCTTTATTAACTGGACTGATAAAGTGTGTTGGAACGATAACAATCAAACATTAGAGGCTTGGAAAAAAGGATGCACAGGCTATCCTATTGTTGATGCAGCAATGCGCCAACTCAATGCGATCGGCTGGATGCACAATCGTTTGCGAATGATCAGTGCCAGTTTTTTAAGCAAAGATCTCCTTATAAACTGGCGAATAGGTGAACAATACTTCATGTCGCAATTATTAGACGGCGATTTAGCTGCTAATAATGGTGGCTGGCAGTGGGCAGCTTCTACAGGTTGTGACGCAGTACCTTACTTTCGAATTTTTAATCCCACGACCCAAGGAAAACGTTTTGATCCACAAGGAACGTTTATACGCCAATGGTTGCCAGAACTCAAAGATGTCCCTGACCATTACATTCACAATCCCCATGCTTGGGTCGAAGAAAATCGACATACGCTGGATTATCCCCTGCCGATTACTGATCACAAACAAGCGTGTCAAAAAACACTAGCAGCATTTAATGCAGCTAAGATCGGTGAATGACTTCAATGGATAAAATATAACGTACTCAGTTTTATGCCCTATCTTTTGCTTGTATTGCACTTTTCGAAACAATGATTGCATCACCGAAATAAATCCTATCAAGATGCTTATTCAAAGTTTTTTCATCTTCAAAGCGGTTCTTATCGTTGGAATTCGTTTGGAATTCGTAATGCATTTTCGTATTGAGATAAAGTATCCGCTCCTATACCTAAAATCTTCCCAAATGTCTTTTTATAAAACTCTAAGCCTTGCCTAAGTCCTTTGGATTCTTAGCACCAATAAAACATGGCTATAGAGTTTCTCTTGTTTCTCTTAGGCTTTTAATATAGTTTCAGAAATCGTTTACTATCATACAACCCGATCAAAAGAATCTGCAAATTCATTGCGTAATGAACAAAGCGTAATAAATGCTTAAAGAGCATAAACCATTTTTATGTTTTCTTATATGCCCTTTATTTTAGCTTTTTTGGATACTTTAGCTTTGTCGAAATTGATTTTATGGAGAGTGATTCCACCTTGCGCAAGTCTCTAAAACGCCTGCCTATTTGTTTTCAATAAAGATTATTTTGACCTGCTTTTATCATGATTTTACATATCCGAGTAATACGGACCATCTCCTCCTTGCGGGGGAATCCAGTCAATGTTTTGATTAGGATCTTTTACGACACATGTTTTACAATGAATACAATTTTGCGCATGAATAATATAGGTGTTCTGACCATTTTTCTCGTCCCATTCATAAACTCCTGCTGGACAATAATGTGTTGAAGGCCCTGCATACACATCAAGTTCCGAATTCTTTTGTAAAGTCTTATTCTTCACAAGAAGATGTGTCTGTTGTTCTTCAACATAACTCACTTGTGCTAAAAAGAGCGAAGATTTTATGTCAAAAGTCAACTTCCCATCCGGCTTTGGATACTCTATCTTCTTATGCTGAGAAGCGGGTTCTAAGGAATCAAAATCTGCTCCTCGATGTTTTAAAGTTCCAAACAAAGAAAAGCCTAGAATCTTTTGGATCCACATATCTAAAAAACCAAGCGATAATCCTGCCACTATCCCAAAACGTGAGAGCAAAGGCTTGATATTTCTCACAGGCCATAAATCTTTTCCTATGTGGGTTTGTCTCCAGCTATTCTCAATCTCCAAAGGATCATCGTTTTTTTGTCCTATAGAAAGTCGTTCCATAATCTTTTCTGCGGCGAGAATACCAGATAAAATAGCATTGTGTGATCCCTTGATACGGGGAAGATTAACAAAACCTGCAGCACAGCCAATCAGGCTACCTCCTGGAAAAGAAAGCTTAGGCACTGACTGCCATCCCCCCTCACTAATAACGCGCGCACCATATTCAAGACGTTTTCCACCATCAAACATAGATCTAATTGCAGAATGCGTCTTGAAACGTTGTAATTCCTCATAAGCCGAACGCCAAGGATTTCGATAGTCAAGATGCAAAACAAAGCCAACGGAAACCAAATCTTTGTCAAAATGATAGATAAATCCTCCTCCAGAAGTTCCCTTATCCAATGGCCAACCAACACTATGTAACACAAAACCTCGCTTATGATTTTGGGGAGTAATTTTCCATAACTCCTTTACACCAAGACCAAATTTCTGAGGTTGACGCTCGTCTGCTAGGGAATAACGTTCTATCAATTGCTGGGTAAGAGATCCACATGCCCCTTCCCCGATCAACATGTATTTGCTTAACAACAATAGAGAAGGAACATGGTTTTTCCCTGGATTACCATCACGATTTCTACCCTTTTCACCCGTTAAAATTCCAATAGCACTACCATCTTTCCCATAGTGAATTCCAATAGCTGTAAAACCAACATAAATCTCTACACCAAGCGCTTCGGCTTTCGTCTGCAACCAACGACAAACTCGTCCCAAAGAAACAACATAATTTCCCTTGTTATCCATGAACTTCGGTATACAAAATTGCGGAATACTAATCGCTTTCCGTGAATTCAAAAGTAAGAAAACATCTTTTTCTACTAAAGTCTGGAATGGATGATCTTCTTCTTCACGCCAACCCGGTAATAAACTATCTATTCCGATAGGATCAATAATCGCACCCGAAAGAATATGCCCTCCAACTTCCGAAGACTTTTCAAGAATAACAACAGAAAATTCAGGGTTGATTTGTTTGCAACGTATCGCTGCTGCAAGTCCTGCTGGACCGGCACCAACAATCACCACATCATATTCCATAGCTTCTTGCTCATGAGATGTATTACATCCGCCCATTAAAAAATCATTTTCCTTTTCTCTTTAAAATTCTACACCAAAGAAATCCTGAATACGTATAATCAATACGTCATTCTGGTTCTGAATTGCACCATAAAATAATAAGAAAAATTAATTTATGGAGGATTCGAAAAGTTATCGCGAATATATGTCATACATATTGCGGGAATCACCAATCAAAAATGATACAGTATAGAAATATTTCTAAGACCTTCTTCTGTTTTTGAATATTTTTTACCTTTTCAATATCAAGCACTGCTCTGCAAATATGCCATGCGTATTGATCCACCAATAGTGAAGAATTAAACAATAAATTATTGTTTTTAATAAGTTTTTTTATTTGTTGAGTCTTGCCTTATTGAGGTTGCGACTCTAGTCCCTCTTTTCCTCATAAGACCATTCCATATACCAAAACCCTAAAATAAATTCTATAGTCTTTTGAATGAAGACGCTCAGAACCGACAAGAAGTCATGATTAATAATATTCTCTTTGATCCTATAGCAGAAAGCAGAAAGGTAAATGACAATCTAAAATATAGCAATCAGAAATAGTGCGTCATTAAAAATATAAGTTATTGATTTTAATCGTTTTTTATAAATGATTGATCTTGCCTTCTAAAAAGATACAACTGATCCTTTGACTATATATACTTTATTTTCTGCATCGCCTTTATGACTAACATTACAATAAAAGAAAAAACTATAAAGGCTTCCTCACCTCCCCCTCTTATGGAATACAGATACTGCTTGAGAAAAACTATGATAGGTTGGAAAACAAGGTAGATAATAATCTTTTTGATACAGTAGATGCACGCTTTATGCTGATTCTAAAAGAATAGATGTACGCTTTAATACAGTAAATGCATGCTTTGATAAGATGGATACATCTATAAACGCACTCTTTGAGACAAAATACGAACGCTTTGAACAGGCTTTTAAAGAGATAGGAAACGTTGGTGTTGAAATGCGAGATATGATTTAGAAAATACCAGCTGTAATTGCCGTTATCATGATAGTTGCTGATGGAATTGCCAAAATTTTTCATTGGATCTTGTCTTTGAACAACACGTTAGCCTCAGCTTCTCTGCGAGCCACCAGCCCTTTTAATCGCTTTCCTCCAGCAAAAACCTATTTGCGGATTTTCACAACAAGAGGGCTCTCCCAATCTTCTGAATCTATACGTTTGCAATGCGGATTTCATGAGAGGAGGTCTCAATACTTCATCATCTATACATGATCTCCTTCCCTGACCATTTCAAACACTATACGCTATTGTTTATTCATTGTTTTCGAAGAGATACGCAGAATAGTTTTCTTGAAATACCAAATGCCAAAAACCGCCTCTGAGATCTGTGAATTTAATCGCCATACAAATTAAAAGTTGCATAACTTTTAAATGCTCAATTTAGAGATTTATTTTTATAGGTTGTATTTCAACTGTACAACTTATGTTTTACAATCAAAAAGTGAGGAAATTTTATATCAATACGACAAAAGGCATATCATATTTTGTTATTTTATCAATTTCCGCAGCCGCAATTTGTGGCTGTGATTCTAAAGACGTAAAAAAGCAGGATTTTCTCATAAGTCCATGTGACGCTAGGCGATACATGGAGTGGAAAAAAGGCGTCCTGATATAACTACACAAGATATTATACAATACAAAAGAACCAAACCAGTACCGTATGAACTTCCTACTATTGAAGAGTTGGACGAGTCTTTTTGGAGAAGAAAACAGCCAAGCGCTGAACAAAAAGAGCATCTAATGAGAATCTTCACAGAAGACCTGCACAGTAGCCTTTTAAGACGTGAGGACGTACCAACAGAATCAGAAAAGAATTCATTAAATGCTGACAGCAGCAAAAAATGATTCATTAAATGCTGATGTGGCGTAGTCAATTTATAAGATATTGATGCCCTGTCACCATAAAAGACAGAAACAGTGGAGAAAATTTCTTAAACAATTTAACACTGTAGAAATCCCTCTCCCTTTATTAAGGGCGGGGAGAGATTTTAACTAGGCATCCATCAAAAAAAAATATGATATTGGGATCTTGAGAGAATCGGAAACGGATTTCAGTCTAATAGCCGGTATTTAACGAGTTCTTTTTTATGTTTTTGAACTTTCTGATAGGCTACTCCCTCCCGCAACACTCACAATCGCAAGTTTTTCTTGGCTCATGATCAGTATTTTTCTGCGGCAGAGAATGGATATCTACCTGTTTACATATCAAATGGGGGATAGCTCCCGTTTTGTATTGTGCAGGTATTGTCGACAACTTTCCTGCACTATGTTCATCTATGCAAAAATACAAGCAATATCAATGACTTAATCAATCCCTAACCCTGAATCGGAGGTTGTGGATTTCCCTGCATCTTTTAGCTTCGTATCCCGCACCTTTTAATTCCTTTTTCTAACGATTCCGTCCGTGTACCAGAAGCCTAATATGAGAGATATTGTTTTTTGAGCAAAAGGACAAAGAACACTTAGAAGGTCAAATTCAATCTCTTCTTTGTATATCACATTAGCCCCTAATCCTTTAACAACAATTCCGCCTCAGTTTCTCTTCTAGCCACAAGATCTTTTAGTTGCTTTTCTCCGGCAAAAGCCCATTTTCGTATTTCAATTAATGCCTCTTCCCAATCTTGAATATCTACGCATTTGCACAATGTGCTATTCCGATATGCTCCAATACCAAAATTAAAAACAAAATCACCAATTGCTGATATGCGGCTTTCACCACAGGATATTAAAATAGGAGAGATTTTGAATACCTGATTCAAACGATTTTCTATATCTTGTATCAAAATCTGTTCGGCTTGTTGTTCTGATATCGTCTCATGCCCTCATGAACATTAGATCCCGTGTGTCTATAACCAATAGTCCAGACACCCGTAGGACATCAATAGGCTTCCAAGCGCAGCCCTTCAACTCTTTTAATTAAGCCAATTAATATGGATGGAATTGTACTCA
>NZ_JACETX010000093.1 GCF_014048425.1 Candidatus Liberibacter sp.
TCATGATCAACCTATACACATCAGGTTCTGCTATGATGCGGGCTTTTTGAGTTCTCCCTAGGCTATCAGAGATGGGGTAACGTTTTGTTACCCCCTTGCAATGATCGTTTATTGCCTTATTAGAGTTTTCGTACCCCAAAGCTACAGCTATATCTTTTGCAACAAACATTATGGATCCGTCTTTATCTACCACGGTGCGGATCTTATTAGATTCAAATTCAAAGGGTATTATGTTAAGCATGGTCGTTTTCCCTTTCCTTGATTTCTTTTTGAAGATAGGGCAC
>NZ_JACETX010000052.1 GCF_014048425.1 Candidatus Liberibacter sp.
TACAGAGAGGTTGAATGTGATGAATGTTAAAGATGCTCTAGAAATGGTTTCTGATTTTCTCATGGGCAGAAAGCCAACTATTTAAAGTTTCTCACGTTTTGCTATTCTCTGGCACAAATCAAATATCAGCTATTGGATATTTTATTTTTACCCTTGGTATCGAAGGTATCGTGCCATCCCCCCTCGGGCGATTGGGAGAATACCGCCTGCGAAATCTGCAAATGGGGTTGTTTCTGGGGAGGGCGATGATATGGGTTTGTTGCTCGAAGAGAAATAGAGGAGGGATTGGTTTTGAAAGGTGCGGAGTAGATTTGGGTTTTTCCAATGCCATTTTAGATATAGCTTGTACAATAGGATTTTGGGGAACGGGAGTGCCAACCAGTAACGCCGGAATGGGATATAATGTTATCAGATTCTTTGTCGTTCACGTAAAGTGCACAGTGGATTGTGCTATTTCCTAGTTTAGCCAATTTTGCTGACAGCATTGGCATTGAAGTTGATGGGTGATGGTTTGCGTGATGCTTTTGATCCTAAACTCAAGCAATAATGAAGTTGTTGAGGTAGTATTATTAGATTTCATGATTGAGTTATTGATAAGCATATGATTTTGCTTGATTTTATTATGTGTTCCCCTTGCTTTTTTTTGATAGGTGCGGGACTATCAAAGGAAAAAGCCATACGTCTAGACGTCTTGATACCTCATAGCTAAGTTTATAAGATTCGCTCTTTTGATATATGCTCCTGCGTTTTCTATGCTTTTCCATATCCATTTTAAGCATCCTAGATTATTTGCAAAAAAGACGCATATTTTGCAAAAAGATGCATATCCAGATCAATAGAGAAAATTATAATCAATAATAAGATGATGTTGATTGCATATTATCTTAAAAGTGCGTAATAAGTGCATTCTTGGGAGATGTTATTTGAGAAATTTTTGGACTCATTCTAGGATAAAGGTTAGCACATATATTGTGTTTTCATAGCGGATAGAGTTTGTTAGATGGTGTTTTTCTATGGTTTTGCAATCTTTGTAGAAATCAAGAAAATCTTTTTTTGTATTGGGCGAAAAATTATATATCTGAAGGATAATCTTCGTTATAAAAAAAAGGGATTATGTGGAAAGTATGATCAAGAGAAAACTTCTGCAAAGAATTGACGTTGATTGTTGATGAAAACTATAATTTGCAAAAAAATTTCCGCACTATATATGGTAATTTCTTCCTAAGTTGTAGTCATGTCACTGCTTATGTTTTTTATCAAGATGGGAAGAGATAAGTTGAATCCAGGATTATTTATCAGCTTTGAAGGGATTGAAGGAGGAGGGAAGACCTCACATATTTCCCGTTTAGCACAGTTTTTCAGCGAAAAAGGTTATGACGTTCAGGTTACGCGTGAACCGGGAGGATCCCCTGCAGCAGAAGCTGCGCGACACGTGTTATTATCTGGTGGCGTAGGAAAATTTGGACCTTGTGCGGAAGCGATTATGTTTGCGTCTGTTCGCTGTGATCATATAGAAACTATTATCCGTCCTGCACTCATGCAAGGTAAGGTTTTATTGTGTGATCGTTTTTTGGATTCCTCCTATGCATATCAAAGTAAAGGAGATGAATTCAAGCGCAAGTTTGTGGATTCTCTTCAAAAGGTATCAGTCCAGGAAATGATGCCCGATTATACTATTATTCTTGATCTTCCTGTAGATGTAGGCTTGCAACGTGTGCATCGTCGGCATGTTGCAAAGGAAACAAATGGTTTGGATCATTTTGAAAGGGAAGATGTCGAAATTCATGAAATGAGACGTCGCGTCTTTCTGGAAATTGCACAGGAACAGCCAGAACGTTGTCACGTTGTTGATGCGACAAATCCTTTTGAGGATGTTGCTGCTAATATCTTGAAGATAGTTCATGGTTTTGTGCGAAACCGTGATTCTGTTTTACGGAAAAAATGAAGTATGACTTTTATTCCAGAAGATAGTATTCATCCTATTTACAATAAGAGGTTATTTGGTCAGGAGGCAGTCGAAAAATTTTTAGCGCATTACTATCTTTCTGGAAAGATGCATCATGCTTTACTTTTTAAAGGAGAAGAAGGTATCGGAAAAGCAACTTTAGGATTTCGTTATGCGAGGCATATCTTTCAGAACCCGGATTCTCGGTTTGCCCCTTCCCAGTTATGTGATCCGGATCCAAAATCGGCTTTTGTCAAGCAAATGGCTTCCCAAACGTTGCGTGATTTTTTATATCTGTCTTATCCTTTAGATGAAAAATCAGGAAAATTACGGACGGTTATTACCGTTGATGAAATTCGACGGATTCGATATTTCTTATCACTTACTGCCAATATAGGTCACTGGCGAATTGTTATGATTGATCCTGCTGATGGAATGAATCGCAATGCTGCCAATGCTTTACTTAAAATTTTGGAGGAGCCTCCTGCAAGGGTTTTATTCATACTGATATCGCATGTTTCCGGAAGGGTTTTGTCAACAGTTCAGTCGCGTTGTTTGCCAATAAAATTCCAAGCTCTTTCAGAAAAGAATTTATACAACGCTCTTGAAAATCTGGGGATTTTATTTTCACGGCAACAAGGCGAAATATTGCAAAGAGCATCGCATGGAAGCGTTGCTACAGCTTTGAAGATTTTAAATCATGGTGGTGACAAAATTATTTCTTCTTATACAGAATTAATGTGTACGCATCAAAGATCTTTTGCACGTCAAATAATCCAACAGATTGCTGATGAATTATCACATAAAGATAAGAATATAGCTTTTTATTTTTTAATAGAATTCGTCCTTGAAGATGTGGCTAAAAGCGCTAAAGAAGCTGCTTTGAATGGAAAACTTGGAGAAGCAGATCAAATTGCACTCATATTTTCTTCCATAAAGGAAAGATTAGATACTTCTTTTACATATAATCTAGATCGCAAGTATACGATCGTATATATTCTAGAAAAAGCAAAAATATGCTATAGTCTTTTCTGTAGAGATTCGTATGCTACTTGATCTTTAGGAAAACGATGAAGGCTTGATCAGGAAGATATTATGGAAAATTCTAAGAAATTATATGTCAGTACAGCGATATCTTATACAAATGCTAAGCCGCATATTGGGCATGCTTATGAGATGATAGCGTCGGATTGTTTTGCACGTTTTTATCGTTTAGATGGCTGGGATGTTTTATTTTCTACAGGAACCGATGAATATGGACAAAAGATAGAAAAATCAGCAAAAGCATTTGGGATGCCAGTAGAAGAATTTGTTGAGAAAAATAGCCAAAGTTTTCGAGAAATGGCTGATCTTCTTGATATTTCATATGATGATTTTATTCGCACGACTGAAAAGCGTCACTATGATAGCTGTCGAGTATTATGGCAAAAAATGTTAGAAAATGGTGATATTTATAAGGGATCTTATGCTGGCTGGTATTCGTTGCGCGATGAAGCTTATTGTCTTGATGATGAGATTCATGTTGGAGATGATGGTAAGCATTATAATCTTCAAAATAATCCTGTCGATTGGGTAGAAGAGGAAGGTTATTTCTTTCGCTTGTCTGCTTATCAAGAGAAACTTCTTTCCTTTTATGATTCTCATCCGGAGTTCATTTTACCTGAAGAGAGACGTAATGAAATTATTTCTTTTGTAAAATCAGGTCTCAAAGACCTCTCTATTTCTCGCAAAACATTTGATTGGGGGATAAAAATTCCCGATGATCCTGAATGTATCATGTATGTCTGGGTTGATGCTTTAACAAATTATTTGACAGCGACGGGAATTTTGAATCAGAAGGATAGTTTGAAGAGAAAATTCTGGCCTGCTGATCTACATGTCATTGGCAAGGATATTATTCGATTTCATGCGGTTTATTGGCCTGCTTTTTTGCTTTCGTCTGGTTTGCCTTTGCCAAAGACAATCTTTGCGCATGGATTTATTTTAAACAAGGGAGAGAAAATATCCAAATCATTGGGGAATATTATTGATCCTTTGGAATTAGTAGAAAATTTTGGAGTCGATGCTCTACGGTATTTCTTTTTACGAGAAGTTTCTTTTGGACAAGATGGTTTATATGATCCAGAGACATTAAAAAGACGCATTAATGCTGATCTTGCCAATGGTATTGGTAATTTGGTTAGTCGTTCACTTTCGATGATTTTCAAAAATTGCGAGGAAAAGATTCCAATTCCTGGTTTGCTTCTTGAGTCTGATAAGGTTATACTGTCGTCGTGTTCTATGCATTTGCAGGGAATTCGTGAGAAGATACATAGCTATTTAATTCATAGGAGTTTGGCAGAAATTATATCCATTGTTTCAGAAGTAGATCGGTATTTTTCTGAGCAGAAACCATGGGTTCTTAGAAAAAGTGATCCGGATAGGATGTGTACTGTTTTATATGTTACAGCTGATGTTATCCGTCAGATTGCGATCCTATTGCAACCTTTCGTTCCGAAGTTGGCAGATAATATTTTAAACATTCTTTCTGTTCCAGTACAGAAACGTTGTTTTTCAGCATTAAATGAAGCATTGATTCCAGGATTGGTGATTAAAGAAGAGCCAAGTCCGGTTTTTCCTCGGTTTTGTTAGGTGGTTTTGGTATGCTTATTGATACGCATTGTCATTTAAGTTTTCCTGATTTTGATGGAGATCGTAACGACGTTATTGCTCGCGCTCGTCAAGCAAATGTTCTCAAAATGATTGCGATTGCGGTGAAAACAAAGGATTTTATACCTCTTGTAAGAATATGTGAGGAGTATCCTTCTTCGATTTTTTGTTCAATAGGAACACATCCCTGTTATGTTCATGAAGAACCTGATATTCTTGCTGATGAATTAGCGCTATTGTCTTCTCATCCATCTGTTGTTGCAATTGGCGAGACGGGTCTTGACTGTTATCATAATGCCGATACGATTCAGGATCAGAAGACTGTTTTTTTGCGCCACATAGAAGCTGCACGTATAAGCGGGCTTCCTTTGGTAATACATAGTCGTTCTGCCGATGATGAGATGGCTGTTATTTTACAGGAAGAGATGGCAAAAGTGCCTTTTACATTTGTTATCCATTGTTTTTCGTCAAGCAAAAAGTTGGCGGATATTTGTTTAGATTTAGGGGGATATATATCTTTTACGGGTATGTTGACTTTTCCAAGGTTTGAAGATTTGCGGGATATTGCAAAGGACATTCCAATAGATCGCTTGCTTGTTGAAACAGATTCTCCTTATCTTACTCCATCTCCTTGGCGGGAGAAGCGTAATGAGCCTTCTTACATTGTTAGTACAGCTAAAATTCTTGCACAACAGAAAGAAGTATCTTACGAAGAAATTATGGAAAAAACGACTGAAAATGCTTTTAGGTTGTTTTCGAAAATGTCAAAAGATATTGCGGAATGAAAGATGTTAACCATTTCACGATTTTAGGATGTTCTTCTTCTCCTGCTGTTCCTCGTATTACAGGTGATTGGGGAAGATGTGATCCAAGAAATCCTAAGAATCGTCGCACTCGTTCTTCCCTTAAAGTTTCCAGAATATCTGCGGACGGGGATTTTACAACTGTGATTGTTGATACTGGTCCTGATTTTTATACACAGATGTTGCGAGAGAGTGTGTCTTCTATTGATGCGGTGTTTTACACTCACGGACATGCAGATCATATTCATGGTATTAATGACCTAAGGGGATATTTTTTAAAAAAGAAGAATCCCATACCTATTTACGCTCATCCGGTTTGTATGCAGAATCTTGTGGATAGTTTTGGCTATTGTTTTGAAGCTCCTAAGGGAAGTCTTTATCCACCAATCGTTATCCCTTTTGTTATAGAGGAAAATTATAAACCTATACGGATAGAAGGTGCAGGAGGGGTTATTGAGGTTATCCCTTTATTACAGAAGCACGGAACAATTTCTTCTTTAGGGTTTCGTTTTGGGGATGTCGCTTACTGCACTGATGTTAATGAATTTCCAGACGAAAGTTTGGAAAATTTACAAAATTTGGATGTTTTGATCCTTGATTCACTCAAGAACGATACACATAGAGGTCATTTTTCTTTATCAGAATCTTTGAATCAGATTGCAATCATTAAGCCTAAGCGTGCTATATTAACGCATATGCACGTTGATCTAGATTATGAAACGGTTTTGCGAAGTACTCCCGAAAACGTTGTACCAGCCTTTGATGGGATGAAATTTAGCTCTTTTCTATAAAATATATTTTTTAAACCACCTATTTCGACTGCTTCAAAAAATATGTAAAGCCGATGATTTTTCCTCTGAAAACACATAATAATATCTCTCCAAGAAGATGATATCCAAGATTGGTCTCAAAGAATTTCGATTCTACAAGACGAAAGTATGGCATAATAATCATACGCTTAAACTGACGACTCTGTAGCGTTGCATTGCATAGATCCCAATCCTGACCCATAGTCTCAGA